>CAZDYY010000031.1:6981-10227 GCA_964509745.1 uncultured Legionella sp.
ATGCAAGGCCCTTGCTGCCGGAGCGCACACCGTCATGCTTGGTGGTATGTTTGCAGGCACCGAGGAGTCGCCTGGCGAGATTGAACTGTATCAGGGACGAACCTATAAAAGTTATCGCGGCATGGGATCAATCGGGGCCATGGCTCAGTCAGAAGGATCCAGTGATCGCTATTTCCAGGATGTGGCTCAAGGTGCTGAAAAACTGGTACCGGAAGGGATTGAAGGGCGCGTTCCGTATAAAGGGGCATTGCAGACAATCATTCACCAGATCCAGGGTGGTTTGCGATCCTGTATGGGGTATACCGGCAGTGCGACACTCAATGAGTTGCATGAAAAGGCCGAATTTGTCAGGGTCACCAATGCCGGGATGCGTGAGTCCCATGTTCATGATGTGAGCATTACCAAACAAGCGCCCAACTATCAGGTTGATAATTAAATCGTATGAAGAATATTAATCAAAAGCGAGCCATTACACAGAACCCCCTGGTTATTCTTGATTTCGGTTCACAATATACCCAGCTTATTGCCCGTCGTGTACGGGAAATGGGAGTGTATTGTGAAATCCATCCGTTTGATGTGGATGATGCATGTTTAGAAGCCTTGAGTCCTTGCGGTCTGATTTTATCGGGTGGGCCGTCCACTGTTACCCTGAACGATGAAATTCGCGCACCTGACCGGGTTTTTCAATCAGGTCTTCCGCTATTGGGAATTTGTTATGGTATGCAAACCATGGCGGTACAGCTGGGGGGCGAAGTTGCGTCCTCACCTGTTCGTGAATATGGTTATGCTGAATTGCGATTGCATGGCCACAGTGCGCTGTTTACCGATATTGAGGACAGAATAACCTCATCAGGTGAGGCGCTGCTTGATGTCTGGATGAGTCATGGTGACAAGGTGACGGCATTACCGCCTGGTTTTAGCATCATTTGTGAAACAAACAATGCACCGATTGCCGGTATGGCCGATGAATCACGCCACTGGTATGGATTGCAATTCCATCCAGAGGTGACACATACTCCTCAAGGGTTACGAATTCTGGAACGTTTTGTTGTAGAGATATGTCAGGCACAAACGACGTGGACTCCAGACAATATTATTGAACAAGCGATTGAAAACATCAGAAAAACAGTAGGCCGTCAAACGGTTTTGCTGGGACTTTCCGGCGGGGTGGATTCTTCGGTTGTGGCGGCTCTTTTGCACCGTGCCATTGGAAAGCAACTGGTATGTGTATTCGTGGATACTGGTCTGTTACGTCAGGATGAGGCCAGCCAGGTTATGGCGATGTTTGGCCAGCACATGGGCATTAAAATTATTGCGGTAAATGCAGCAGACAAATTTTTAACAGCGCTGGAAAATGTAACGTGCCCTGAAGAAAAACGTAAAATTATTGGCCGTACATTCATTGAGGTGTTTGAGCAGGAAGCCAGACATATTCCTGATGTAGGCTGGCTGGCACAGGGTACGATATATCCTGATGTCATCGAATCAGCCACGGTCAATAAAAATGGTGTGTCACATGTGATTAAATCGCATCATAACGTGGGTGGTTTGCCGGAAGCCATGCAGTTAAAGTTACTGGAACCATTGCGTGAGTTATTCAAGGATGAAGTACGCAAGGCAGGACTTGAACTGGGTTTGCCTTATGAAATGGTCTATCGCCATCCGTTTCCCGGGCCTGGTCTTGGTGTTCGTATCCTTGGCGAGGTTAAAAAAGAATACGCGGATATTTTACGTCAGGCCGATGCCATTTTTATTGATGAATTACGCAAGGCAAACTTGTATGACAAGGTCAGCCAGGCGTTTGCAGTATTTTTGCCGGTGAAAAGTGTCGGGGTCATGGGAGATGGCAGACGGTATGATTATGTCATTTGTTTACGGGCAGTAGAAACCACCGATTTTATGACTGCACACTGGTCTCATTTGCCCTGGGATTTTCTGGGCAAGGTTTCAAACCGGATTATTAACGAGGTCGCCGGCGTATCGCGCGTTACTTACGATATATCCGGAAAGCCACCTGCGACGATAGAGTGGGAATGAACGACCGATTCTGGATGCAACAAGCGCTGGATTTGGCTCGTTTTGCGCAAGAACAAGGTGAAGTCCCGGTTGGCGCGGTGCTGGTGAGTGAACAAAATGAGTTGCTGGGCAAAGGCTGGAATCAGGTCTTGCAAAAAGGAGATCCCGTCGCCCATGCTGAAATAGTCGCCATCAGGGATGCGGCAACGAAACTGAATAACTATCGGCTGGATAATACAACACTCTACGTCACCCTTGAGCCTTGTTGCATGTGCGCTGGCGCTATCGTTCACGCCCGTATCAGACGGCTGGTATTCGCCACAAGGGATCTCAAGGGGGGTGCTGCAGGCTCGGTTTATAACCTGCTGCAGGGTTATCCTCTCAATCACGCCGTACAAATCGACGAAGGCATTTTACAACATGATTGTTCGTTGATATTGTCGGATTTTTTCAAGCAGTTACGCTGTTGAGATGGACCGATATGTTTGAATTTTTTGAACAAAGCGATGATTCAGAGCAGGAGCAGGAGCAGGAACCTGTTGTCTCGTACAAGATTGGAGAGTTTTTTCAAGCAAATGACAATATTGTTGAGCTGGCGAGGGTCGTTTTATTGATGACTGAAGTTTTGCTGCTATACCATGCTGAAAAAATTATTCATGGTGATATCTGTGAAGATAAATTTGCTATTACGATTGAAGCGGCGAAGGTGACGGTAAAGCTGCTGGAATCCGGTTGTTCCAGAGCTATCGACGATGAAGAAGTTGCATTTGTGACGGATGAGAATGAGAATCCTCACTGGGCTCCAGAACGAAGAGGCGTCATAAAAGGGCCGCCTCCTGCAATTAGTCAGGATGTGTATTCATTTGGTGACACACTTCGATGGCTGTTTTTTACTCACAGCAGAAAGGTGTCGCAGCTGCTGGGTATGTTTCCCTTTATGCGTGAATTTATTAGCAATGCTTTAAACAAAAATCCTGATGAAAGGCCCTCTCTGATCCTGTTTTACAGTTCATTACTAAACCAGCTTATGTCTTCTGGTCATATTGAGGAACTGTGCGACTATAATTATAGACCGGTTAGCCCCTGATTCCCATCAGCTTCTCCCGTAATCGTTCCTGCTCGGCCTGATCCAGCATGTTTCCCTGCTGGTTGGTAATATAAAATGTATCTTCGGCGCGTTCACCCGCAGTAATAATTTTCGCATTGTGCAAATGGATTTTTTCACTCAGG
>CAZDYY010000032.1:0-10016 GCA_964509745.1 uncultured Legionella sp.
ACATCATCGCATGAGTATATTCATGCACCAACATATTGGGCTTTCTCAAATCCATACTGCTCTGATCAAAAACCGAATCAAACGTCAAACTTCTGAGTTGTCCACGATCAATCACCAAAATATCACCGTAATGATCGCTGGTACGATACAAAATGGGATCGCCAAAATGGTCACGTTCAGTTAACCTGCTATTCGTCAATATTCAGCTCCGAGTCAAGGAAAGGGGGAGGTCTTGCAAGTGTTCATAGAGCAAGCTTCCATCCTGGATTTCATAATATTCTCTCTTTATACACCCACGGTCTCATTCAGTCGAAACCAGGTATCTTTCGATCGTAAATTATTTTGCCATATTTAATCATTATAGCATAATGTGTATAAACAAAATCCGATTGCAGTGCGTCTGATCCGCTTCACCCGGTATCAATAGTATTATTTACCCAATCAAATTTCCCTACGCCATAAACGGGTTAAAAAGGTTTCCCAATGCAAAATATCAATAGAACCCTTTCTTCGATCCACTTTATCAAAACTGATGATGATGTATTTTTTACAAATGCCTTCCTCTTGTAACAAATGTAAATTTTTTAAATGCTTGTCATGAATTTGCTGTGTCGTTTTAACCTCAATCGCTATATCATCACCAATAACAAAATCCACTTCGGCGCCATGTGTGGAACACCAGTAACATAACGGTTTGTTGATCCGGTTATAATCCAGCCATGCCCGCAGCTCCATCGCAATAAAGTGTTCAAAAGTCTGGCCGTATAAATCGGATTTTTGAGGGATATCTGGCGTCTGGGCGAGTGTGTTTTTTACCCCTACATCGAATAAATAAAATTTGCCTTTGGCAATTGCCTTGCGTTTAACCGATTTCGTCCAGCCAGGAACCATAAAGCCAATAAAGGTATCTTCAAGAATATGATAATATTCCCGGATGGTTGACACAGGAATACCCGTGTCACTGGCAATCTCGCTAAACTTCAACATTTTCCCGGATGATAGCGCAGCAACCTCAAGAAAACGGGTAAATGCGGGTATTTTACGCATCAAGGACTCGGCCTGGATTTCTTCCCTTAGATAAGTATGTACATAGGCATTTAACTCCTCCTCTGGATAGTCACTAAGGTAGACAGAAGGCAAACCGCCATATTTCAGATAGCGCGACAAATCAAAAGATGGGATTTCACTGGATGTCAAGGGAAATAAATGTGCTTGCCAGGCACGTCCGGCAAGCAAGTTCACTCCCTGTTTTTTCAATGTGCGTGCACTGCTGCCAGTTAATAGAAAAGTCAATCCTTGTTCTTCTATCAAACGATGAACCTCATTTAACAGTTCTGGAATCCGTTGCACTTCGTCTATCACCACCAGATTTTTTCCGGGTTGAGCCTGAATAATTTCTTCCAGTGACTGTGGGGCATTATTGAGTCTTAAATAATATTCTGTACGCAGGAGATTGATCGACACTATAGCTTCAGGATCAAAACTGTCCCGTATCAGTGTCGATTTACCTGTAGAGCGAGGGCCAAACAAAAAGAACGATTTTTTATTCAATAATGAAGACAAATTCAAAGTACGCTTCAGGTGCATTTTTAATCCAGATTTTGTACATGACGGATATGTATATTATAAACAATATTCGGATAGTTTGCATTTGAATTGCTGTTTATCCGGATAAATAACAATTGAGCCGTTGTTTATCCGAAACATTCTGATTGCACTCGTTTTATATTTCTAATCGTTTTTCAACAACTCTCAATTAATTGACTCTGTACATGATAAAAATTGATTATGTCTTTCCCGCGAAGGCGGGAATCCATTCTTGACAAGGCACAGTGCGTTTTGCTGGATGGATCCCCGCCTTCGCGGGGACGACATTTTAAAAATTGTCATGTACACAGATTAATTGACTCAATGAAACGAATAGCAAGTACTATAAATAGTATAGAAGAAACTGCTAATGAGGGAGAATCCAAAATACCTGTCCCCAAAAAAGCAAGCTGCTTCATTTCCGCATTTCGTAAATTTTATGCGGGACTGATTTATTGTGTTACAATGTTATTTAAGCAACAGCAGATCCCGAACAAAAATCCCATGAACGCGAATATCAGGAATGAAACAAAAAAAGACAAAACAGGTGGCTTTAAATTAAAATTGAACGAGTTTAAAGAAGGCCTGGAAAAAATCAAGAAAGATCAACTTCATTTAAACAGGCCCTCCTGAAGATCAAGGACTAACAATTAATCTGCCACACATTCTGCGAGACCAGAGCGGCTAAACAGATTGTGCAAATTTGCTTGACCACATTTCTATTCATCACCAAATCTTAAAGAGTTGCAACATGAAGCCATTCAGCTTATTTAATTATGTGCAGGATTATCAGCAATATCTTCAGGAGAAAGGCTTGACCGTCACTCTGGCGCGCCCTCCTCGTGAAGCTTTTTATCTGCAGATCCCTGATATTTATTCCCTTCCGGCTAAAGAAGCAGCTGTTGGACCATGGGTTTTTGTTGAACAGCACATTACCATTGAAAAATATGTTGATTCAAATAATCCAGCAATGGCCCCACATGGAACGTGCACTTACCGGCATAAATCAGATCCATCACTTCGTTGTGTTATCCATGACTATATTAACAAAAATCTGGTCCCGAATGGCTGTTATCAACAACGCGTCATTAAAACAGGCCCGGACGGCACCGAAACAGTTGTATTTTCGGATAATTATACTGATGGAAGAATGAACGCAACCTTGCCATATCCCGGGATACCCCTGAGTATTGAGCAAATTAAAAGTCTGGTTTGTGCTGGACGGCGCTATTTTATTCAGCTGCATGAGATGAAATCCTGCGTTTATCTTGATCTGTCAGGGCAAATTGAAAAACTGGAAGTGGAGTGGGCTACAGTCTTGTCTGACAAAAATGCAGAAAACTTTATTTCTTTAGCCACTACCACAGCAAACCGCTTTTGTAACGTTATCAGCAAACTGAACCGCTATACCGATGGCAGGAAAAACAACACAGAAATCGCTATACACAGACATCTTCGGGCTCTGGCTGATCATCAAGCCAGACCACCGGTTCTATCGGTTATTGATACTGATGAAACAACCGTGTTTTACGATGAAGACCATACGATCCCTTCTGGAACCTTTAAGGGCCCGGACGTTGTAAAAGAACGTCCTGAAGACACGGCCGTGAAAACCGGCATAGAGCATTTGATCGACAAAATTAACGCAATGAACGATGATGCCGAAACAAAAGATACACCTGAATTTTATTCAGTATTACAGGAATTGAATACGCAACTGACAATATTTGAGATAACACGTGATTCGCATGAAGATCAGGCATTTGCTCGTGAACAACGAAGCAGGCTATCACCGGATTTTTTAAACTTGCCTGCCTTGTTTGAGTCACATGTATTCGATGGCAATCTGGACCTCGTTAAAGCCATGTTTGGCGTGATCGATTTAAGAATGGATTTGATTCGTATTTTTTCTAACTTGCTGGAAACGATTGAGGAAGGTAAAAACGAAGTCTTATGTGACAAACTCATTAAAATAGCATTTCACTTTCATGAACACTCGGACGCATTCCGGGCGTTTGTGGTATTCAAAATGTCAAATCAACAATATTTTTATACTAATATATATCTGAGTGTGCTATCCAACCTGTGTTTGAGTAATAAATTCAAAGCATTCAAAATGTATCTGGAACTGGGCTGCTCACCTGAAGGCCGGCATTCTCGTATTGGAAGGTATGCATTTAATGCATTACAAACCATCTTGCTATTAGAGAACTCTATCCCGGATATAAAACCCTGGGTTGATGCCTTGTTTCAACATGGGGCAGTAATGACAACTACCCCCAATTTTATATCTGAATATTGCAGGATTCTTGCCCCCATCGAAGGAGAAGGAAAAAATGCGGTATCTATTGCCGATTCCATGGCCGGCTTTTTTAATCAGGTAAAACAATACCCGGACAAAAAGCATGGTGTTCTAACTAAAACGGACGCTTCTTTCAATCTTTCAAAAAAAGACAAGCTCAGTTACGACGCGATTAGCAGAAAAAACAATGTATTGGAACTGGCGTGGAATTTATACAAGGTGAGCAAGCCGGAAATAATCGGTCTGTTTACTGAGTATTGTGACATAAAAACATGTTTGCTCGAATTCATTAATATCACTATCGAACGTGAATTTTTAGCCGCCTTTATTCCTTGCACTCAGGGAGGAGCGGCATTCTATCCTGATGTGAAGACAATGGAAGAACATGCACGAAAGGCTTCGAATTTTTCCGAATCAAAAAATATTTATGGTTTAGAAGTGAATAGAAATAACACGAACTTGGCCCTCATCGAACAAGCGATGGGACCTTCGGCCACAGAAGATGAGATGAATAAACTAATGTCTCTTGTTAGTACCGGGGATGTGAAACACATCGTATTTTCGCATAACAAAACCATGAGGGATTATGTGTATTTAAACTCAAAGAATACCCATGCCTTATCGTTACACCATAAACACAACTTGCTGGAAACTGCCAGAGTTGTGTATGAACGATTTGAATTATTATTTACCACGCTATCAAATGATGCAAAACGAGATTTCGTCAAAGACATGCTCAAGCTTGCTATTGGTAGTGGACTAATTCCAAAAAACGAATCAAACACTGTTAAACTGTATCGTGCCGCCATTGTTGCCAACTCATTAATTAATCCCATGCTGAAAGATGATTACAAAATGATGATTAAATTATTTATTAATTATGGTAAACAATATGGAATGATGAACAAAGATACTGTCACCTGTGAGACAAATGTACTCCATCAAGTCTGTACCAATTTAGCAGCATTAATTTCAAAACTGGATCCATTTATTCAAATGGATCTTTCTGTGGAGATTCCAAATGAAATTAAAGTCATTGAACAAGAAACTGGTTCGGCACAAATGCAACCATCTCCTCAGCTGCGATAGGCATACTTCATTAATGAATCGCTACGCAACGAATTAAATCCCTCTCACCCTGCCCCTCCCCAACGATCAGCGCGGTGGGGAGGGGAAACTTCTTTTAATTTTTACTTGATGACACAACCCGTTACCTCTGTACATGACAAAAATTGATTATGTCTTTCCCGCGGGGACGACATTTTAAAAATTGTCATGTACACAGACCCGTTACAAAAAAACATGGCAAACATCAAAGCTTTTGCTGTAGATTAGGATCAGGACTTTCTAACAGGGACATCTCACCAAATGGCATTACGATTAATCGAAATTATTGTGCAAAAAAAGGATGCAAAAAGCATCCATGCCCTGCTTGATGACACTCCTGTACATGAATTTCAGGAACTTCAATTACTGGATAATAATGTACTGGTACGGGTTTTGCTGGATGCAGAGCAGAGCGAGCCATTGCTGGATATCCTGGAAAAACAGCATTCGAAATTTAAAGAGGCACGTGTCGTTATTTTGTCTGTTGAAGGAACATTGCCTCGCATTAAAGATATCTCGGAAACCAACGTTGAACAAAAACCCAAAAACA
This sequence comes from uncultured Legionella sp., assembly GCA_964509745.1. Taxonomy (GTDB): domain Bacteria; phylum Pseudomonadota; class Gammaproteobacteria; order Legionellales; family Legionellaceae; genus DDPF01. The sequence goes on from CAZDYY010000032.1 coordinate 5,547, forward strand.
GAATTGCCAGAGAAGAATTGTATGAAGACATAAAGGATTTTGCGCACTGTTCATGGGTCTATCTGGCGATGATTGCATTATCAACCATTGTCGCATCGGTGGGACTCTGTAATAACAGTGTGGCTATTATCATCGGCGCCATGGTGATTGCACCCATGCTTGGTCCAAGCATAGCAATGGCACTGGGCGCAACACTGGGAGACGTTACACTCTTGTGGGAAGCCATGTTAACCGGCCTGGCCGGAATCGCCCTTGCTCTGGTATTTTCAGCCATCATCGGCATATTGGTGCATATAGATCCAGCTATCCCTGAAATAGCCTCACGCACCCAAGTATCCTGGGGTGAAATAGCCGTAGCACTGGCATCGGGTTGTGCTGGCGCACTGGCGTTCACCACGGGGGTTTCACAAATATTGATTGGTGTAATGGTTGCGGTAGCTCTGCTGCCTCCTCTGGTTGCATCAGGACTACTGCTTGGCGCGGGATTCACATGGCTGTCGATGAATGCATTGTCGCTTTTTGCCATTAACCTGATTTGTATCAATCTTGCAGGTGTCGCCATGTTCCTTGTGCAGGGTATTCATCCACAGGGCTGGCGGGATAAAAAGCGGGCGACAAAAGCAACGTATATTTCATTGATGTTGCTATTGTTGATCCTGATTATCCTGATTGCACTCGTTTCTATTTCAAAATGATCGAAGCCTGGCTGCCCTCAGGTTGATTGCCATAACATATACCCTGTCAATACATATGAATTCCACCATTAACAGAAAGATTCGCGCCAGTCATGTAGGCGCATCGTTCTGATGCCAGAAATGCAATCGACCATGCGATTTCTTCCGGTGTGGCAAGGCGTCCAACAGGGATTTGATCAATGATTTGTTTGCGTACCTCTTCAGGAACCGACATCACCATTTTACTTTCAACAAGCCCGGGAGATATCGAGTTAACAGTAACACCATGTTTTGCCACTTCCTGTGCCAGACTTTTGGTAAACCCGTAAACACCAGATTTTGCCGATGAATAATTGGTTTGTCCAAACTGACCTTTTTCAGCATTAACAGACGACACGTTAACAATTCGTCCATAACCGCGTTCAATCATGCCATTAATAAACTGCCGGGTTACGTTAAACATGCTGTCCAGATCGGTGTGCACAACATGGGTCCATTGCTCAAGGGACATTTTTCGCAAACTGATATCATTAATTGTACCTGCAGCATTGATTAAAATATCAACCGGTCCAAAACGATGTTCCACATCATTTGCCATCTCGGCACAACAATCAAACCGGGTCACATCAACCGATACAATACCAATATCAAAACCGAGTTTTTTTTGTTCTGCTTGCCATGATGTTGCTGTGTCCTGATCCAGACGATCAGCTGCGATAACCGTTGCACCCCGCTCACAAAACTCTCGACCAATCGCTGTGCCGATATCTCCCATGCCACCGGTAATCAATGCAATACGATTTTTCATACATATTCCTTTTCTGAAATGTCACTGCTTACCCCATATGTCATCACGAGGGCAGCGATGGATCTTCGATTAACTTAACCTGACTATAGTCAACAAAACAGCCAAACGCGAATTTCTGAACACTTGTTCATGTCGGCATGGGCTGGCATTGTGCACAAAATACCGTACTTCTCTGCCCCAGAACACAGGATTGCAATGGTTTGCTGCACACCGGACAAGGCAACCCTCTCCTGCCGTAGACGTTCAATTGTTGTTTAAAATACCCGGGGCGCCCTTCGCTGTTAAAAAAATCCTTCAGGGTGGTGCCACCCTGCTCTATCGCGTTGGCCAATATTTGTTTGATGGCATCCACCAGACGCATGACTTGCTCTTCAGTCAGTAAACCAGCGGGGGTTATCGGGTGAATCCCCGCCTTGAACAAGGCTTCTGCAGCATAAATATTTCCCACACCGACAACGACTTTGCTATCCATGATAAAAGGCTTAACCGCAATACGACGATTTACCGCACGTTGCAACAAGTATTTTGCAGAGAAAGCATCACTTAATGGCTCAACGCCGAGATCCTTTAGTAACGGATGCTCAAGGGGATCGCCGCTTGTCAATAGAATGGAACCAAAACGTCTTGGGTCGGTATAGCGTAAAACTTTTTGACTTGAAAAGAGAATGTCCATATGATCATGCCGTTTTGCCGGGCCGGGGTGATCAAGCAGGCATAAATGCCCGGACATGCCCAGATGGATTATGATAGAACCGGAATCCAGCGTGAGCAATAAATATTTGCCACGTCGATATATGGACCGTACTGTTTGCTGCTCAACAGAATGCGCGAAGTTTTCCGGCACCGGCCAGCGCAACCGGTAATGCCGGATCACAACTTTTTCAATTTTGGCCCCCTGTACATGAGGAGCCAGACCACGCAGGGTTGTTTCAACTTCCGGAAGTTCAGGCATAAATATCTAAAGCTATTGAAAATTTCAACGTTATTTTCTATTGCCTGGTTTTAAAAAGCAAGCAAGCAGGCAGATCGAACGGATTAACATGATACCCTCCGCAGAAAACACGTGACTTTGGTTTTCATGTGTATTATAATTGAACTCCGTGTTTCAAGATAAGCTAACCAAACGGGTTGTTGTGTGGAGTATCCAGTATGTTGTTAAAAGACCTTCTTGTTGATGATTTGGCCATGTTTTCAAATGACCCATCCCTCGTTGCGTCAGAGGAATCAATTCGACTGCTCATCGATATTTATCAAAAGCACAACAAATTAATCAATCCATCACTTGTGCACATGGATGACGTTCCAGATTTATTAAAACGCCTGCACAAAATTGGCAAGCCAGTCCATACGCAATTAATCATTGAATCCTGCTCCAGAAGCTTGATCCAGGCACGGGATCCGCTGAGAGATAACATTAGCGTTCACTATACTGCCATGGATGTATTTTGTGATGAGGAAGGCCGGCTCACCGCATTGCTTGCCGATCATTACCATGGCAAATCCTGGGGTATGTCCGGAGAATTACAACAACTTGACTTGCCCCTGCTGATTGTTGTCGCCGGTGGATCCATTTATCAAGCCGATCACACCCATTGCCCTATTTTTACCTTGCAACACCTGTTGCTCTCTGCTCATGATAAAGAACTCCATGCAACAGTTCAGACACTGGCAAATTCTATTATCGACAATTCTGGCTACACGCTCGTCTGGCTGAAAGATCACCTTGACCACGACAAGGAAAATCCAAAGAAAATTTACCTTGAGATTGTAAAAAATACCTGGCTGAAATATACCGTCCATTCCCTGGTCACCAATTCAGACACGAACGACGAAGAGCTGATAAAACTATCAGGAAAAATCAGGCTTGCTAATTTGAATCCTGCATTTAACACTGAGGTCAACATTGAACAATTGCGCGCTTGCATGCGTGATATATTAATGCACACAGCCCGCAAGGGTCACACCCCAAAGCATATCAGACTGCCGTGGTTTGAGCTCCCCCCGCAATACAATGTGTATATGCAAAGCATAACCCAATTGAACAAATATGTAGATCATGTCCTGAAAAAGGAAATGAAAATGTACCGGAAGGAACCCATGCCGACAGAAAGCTACATACTGAACAAAGCCAGATTCGATGTCCATACCGGTAACAATATTGCCTTTTATGACGACAGCAGCGAAGTTCAGCAAAAATACGTGAATGATTGCAAGGCAAGGGTCATGATGTGTCCACCCACAGAAAGGGATATAAACGACGTTATCAAAAAGAATAAAATTCAGTTTATTGTAAAGGACCAATCCATTCAGGCTGGATTTTTGGGAAACGACGGCAAATATCATCAGACCCCTGTAGAAGACACTGAGATACAGGCCATTGTTCGGTCTTACAGCCGCTACTCAGTTATCACGGACCGGAATCATTTACGCCAGATTGTTGCTTATATGCGGTCATTGAACATCAGCATGAAGCCTTATAATAACGGCATTGAAAACCTGACACTGGAATATGCCCAACAAGCAACCTGTTTGCTTGAAAATAACATATACACCGAAGCTGAGCTGATTGAACTTTGTTATCGGGAACGTTACCCCGGCATGGCCGATTTATTGCACAGTGCCCAGGAAGTTTGCAACTGGCTCAATCGTCACCGCGGACAAAATGCAACCAAACTGGATTACAGTGCACTGATCGGGTTTATTTTTTCCAACCAGTATTTGTTAAACTGCTTCGCCATTGGTACGCCTGAATCACCATCAGAGAGAAACCAGAAGGATTTTGCGATATTTCTTGCACACCGTACAATAATCCATTTGATCCTGTCAGACAGAATTAAAATAGAAGATTTGTATTATACCATTACTCATAATGACAGCATCCGCAATACCCGTGTAGTCAATATTTCCATACTAAAAACATGCGAAAAAAACAGGGCATTGCTGGGATTATTGTTACAAAAACTGCAGGACAACCCTTCGCTTGCCACT
>CAZDYY010000033.1:0-5642 GCA_964509745.1 uncultured Legionella sp.
GCACGAATTACCGCCAACCGTCATATTATATGGAATTGAAATCGGTGATTTGCACGAGAATTTTGCAATATCAGCCCCCATCCTGCGAGCAATGAATAAACTGGTCAAGCTGATTGAACAAGACATTCTTGCAACCCTAGGAGATCAAGCCAATGCCCCTGAATAACATGACATCATCCATTCTGTTTGCAATGCCCGGTAATGAAGCATTCTCCCATGCGTTAAACCATCACCTCAAGATAGCAACAGGTGACGCAGAAATACGAACGTTTCCTGATGGCGAGTCATTTATCCGTATCGATTCCGATGTACGCAATCAACATGTTATTCTGGTTTGTACGCTGGATCACCCCAATGACAAATTCCTGCCCCTGATGTTCATGGCGCGCACCCTCAAAGACCTCGGTGCAGCCAAAGTCTGTCTGGTTGCACCCTACCTGTCATATATGCGCCAGGATATACGCTTTCATCCCGGTGAAGCACTCACCTCAAAACTGTTTGCACAATTACTCTCAACGGGATTCGACAGCCTGATCACTATTGATCCACATTTACATCGAACCAAAAATCTGGCTGAAATTTATACTATTCCGCAACTGTTTACCTTGCATGCAACCAGAATAATTTCGGACTGGATTCAGGAAAATATTGAACGCCCTCTGCTTGTTGGCCCTGATGAAGAAAGCGAACAATGGATAGCGGAGATCGCGGGATTAGGCCATTTCCCTTTCGTGATTGGTCAAAAAAAACGGCTGGGCGATAAACAGGTCAAGGTTACATTGCCTGCGCTTAATGATCTTAACCATACCCCGGTTCTGGTGGATGACATTATTTCAACCGGAAAAAGCATGCTGGAAACACTCAAACTGCTTGGCAAACAGGGCCTTGAAAACACGGTCTGTATTGGTGTGCATGCATTATTTAATGCCGCAACAGAACAAAGTCTCATGCAGGCCGGAGCTGAAAAAATTATTACCTGCAACACGATTCCACATGCAACTAACCGGATTAATCTTGCCAGTCTTGTGGCCTCACACGTACGGAAACTCTGATATGCCACTATCCTGACCAGAATTTTGCATTTATTCTCAAAATGATATAGGATGATACGAAGACACTGGAGGTCATTGAATGGATGGTCATTTATCCCGGTATAAAGGCTTTACCCTGCTCGAATTGATGGTCACCATTGCCATCATCGCCACGCTGGCCTCTTTAGCCATTCCCTCCTATCTGAATTACGCAAGAAGAGCATACTACAGCGAAGTTGTGGCTGCCACCGCACCCTATAAACAAGGTGTTAATGAATGCTATCAAAATCTTGGCACATTAACCGGATGCAGCAATGGCCAAAACTATGTTCCTGCCAATCAAAGAACAGCCGTGGGTGCCGTACGAAGAATCAGAACCCGAAACGGGGTCATTACAGTCACCCCCCTGGCATCACGCGGTATTTTAACAACAGATACCTATATCCTTACTCCCACCATCATCAACAACACGTTGGTCTGGACCGCATCGGGTGTCGGGGTGACCAAGGGGTATGCGAAATAAACATGGCAGCTGCTTGTCTGGTTTACATCCCCTGTTTTAATGCCCCGGAAAGCGATGCAAACTTGTCTTGTATCCCAGAAGCCCTCTGGCGTGCATGCTCCAGTGTTTCCCCAACCAGTACATTGCCCTCAATCAATTTTTTTACAGTAAGGGATCCAGTAAAATTTTCTGACATACCCAAAGGCGTTTCACCCAGGTTATTGGATACCTGAATAGCATCCCTGACTAAATGGGAACAGTCTGCATCATTCATGAAAACATCCAGGGTTTCCTCCCGGCCAAACTCGACCAGTTGATGAAAAAAAGTATCCCCGTCTACATCAGGTTGCGCAAGATGCGTTTCAAGCAAATTATGATCAATGCGTTTTATTACATCCTTGACCAGAGTAAAAATCTCCGGATTTTTCATGGCTACATGCAGAATATTTTCATGCGTTTCATTTTCAGGACTTACAAACGCCAGCTCCCTCCGCAAATTACCGTTCTTTTCATAATAATCAAGCAATAACCTGACATTATCGATGTCTCCATCATAAACAGCACACAGCAAAGGGCTATAACCACAATACTCAGGGTCCTGAGAAATTTTTACATACGCTGCAAACACGGGTGGTGTATTCTTGAGATGGCTCAAAGCTGTTTTTACTTTTCTATAATCAAACATAATTCATCCTGAACATTGATTGTTTGATTGAACTATATCTGAATAAAATTTCATCTGTCAAATACAATCTACGTAACGACTCACACGTCATCCGGGCGCAGCGAGGGATGACGTACGGGGTGAGCAGTTACCAATCTACCCAATCAAGCCTTGTTTTTCGGTTGAATAATCAGCAAATTGGCATCATAGGTAATCATCCCCATTAATATGGCGTTAATCAGGCGATGCGGACTCACTTTGTAATAATTATCCCGCGACAAACGGTTTTCCCGATACGGATCAACCACCACCACCTGATTATGTATTTCATCATACCCGGCAATAATAACGAAATGACCGCAAGGCGTACCCTTGATGTCATCATAGGTTGACGTACTTTTTTCGAATCGTTCACGTGGACTATTGTACAGATAGGTAGAGCTCAGGCCCGTTATTACAGGCAAATGATAACTGAAATATTCCTTTAACAATTCCAGAGAAAGAAACTTGAATTTGATGATTCCGCCAGCTTTTAAAAATTCCTGATAGGCAAGGCTGGATTGTTTGATCCCCGGATCATCCTTGTACTTGAGCTGTTCTTCCAGTTTGGCGTATATATTTACAGATGCCTCGCTATGCTCAAACCATGTGGGATCAAAAATATCCATGTTATTAATCAATATGGAGGCGGTAAAACCCCGTTCAAGTGCATGAACTCCCAGATATGGAGCCAATGTTCCCCCCGAAAGAGACCGCTTTAACGTTTTAATGACCTCTTCATGAGTGATATCATGACCGTAATATCGATAAATGGCGTGAAGACAGGTTGGTCCACACGTCTCATCATCCGGCTGGCTATTTATTTTAATGTCAATCATCATTCACTCCCTGTTGTATTATCAGGCTTCAAGCCCGCAATACAATTATAGCTCATCTGGTAAAAAAAATTTCTGAATGATTGCTATATATTCAATCCCTATCTTGCAAATCAAATTGATGTCAAACTATAGTCTGTTGACAATTCAGCTCTCGTCGTCCCGCGGCTTGTCCGCGGGATCCATTTCGATCTACCCCTGTGCAATAGTCTTGATTATTGCGCAAGATCTCTGGATCCCGCGGACAAGCCGCGGGAAGACAGGGTTTGAAGGATGAATTGTCAACAGACCTTGGTTCGAACACACGCAAAAGGTGATTTCTGGCCACACAGCCCTGACTCCGGGATACCATGAGTACATTAAAAAAAATCACACCCTTTTTGCTTTCAATCTGCTGGGTTATTCTGGCGTTGTGGCTGGAATTTGTACCCAAAACACCGGGTACAGCGACGGGACTGCTGCACTATTATTTCAAACGCGTTGATTATTTAGCCTATGACATTAAAATGCTGGCAAGAGCAGGCCGGACTCAGGTTAAACCATCTCAAATCGCTATCATTGCCATTGACGATAACAGCCTTCAGCAAGAAGGACGCTGGCCATGGCCATACTTCAAAATAGCGCAGCTGATTGCCAAACTGCGTGAACAACACGTTTCTGTGATCTCATCCGATATCATATTGAGTGAACCCGAACCCAACCTGGTGTCATTGATTGAAAAACATGCCCCCAAAAATCCTTCATTGATGCGAAGACTTGAGCGGCTCAAACCAGCGTTTGATGATAATGACAAATTAATCCGGCAAATCCAGCAGACCAATAACATCGTATTGCCTTTCCTGTTCAACACCTCTCATTTCAAAAATGGACTATTGCCAAAACCGCTGAATATATTGAACCCGAAAGAGTTAAATCAATTACCCATTCGGGATATGCAAGGCTATCTCACCAGTTTTCCCGCATTACAGCAGGTTTCAAGACACAATGGATTTTTAGCAACCCTGACAGATGAGGATGGCGTGATTCGCCGAACACCGCTGATATTACGTTACCAGAATAACGTTTATCCATCACTGGCACTGGCTACTGCACAAGTTGTCTTGTCGAATGACGGGATCAAATTAAACCGGGTTAAAATAGGCGATACGCAATATCTGGACTCCATACAACTGGGCAACCTTCAAATCCCAACGGATAAAAACGGGCGGTTGTTCATTCCCTTTCATGGAAAACCCGGTTCTTACAAATATTATTCAGCCACAGATCTCCTGAACAATAAATTAAAGCCGGATGAGCTGAAAAATAAAATGATCATTATCGGCATCACCGCGGCTGGAACTGGTCAGGTCAGTAACACCCCGGTTGATAGCGCCATGCCTGCCGTTGAAGTTCAGGCAAACCTGCTGGATGGTATTTTAAACGGAGAAACCCCTCATTTGGCATTTTGGGCCAAGGCGGCAACAACAGGATTGATTGTGATCATTGGGACTACGCTGACTATAGCTTTACCTTTGTTAAGCCCCGGGTTATCCATTTTGCTGGCAACCGGTATCTTGCTGGCACTGGTGGCGATTAATATCGGTTTGTGGATCACCCTGAGTATTGTTTTTTCTTTTTCAATTCCATTTATCATGACCATTATGCTGGTTCTGACCAATATGGCGTGCGGCTTTTTCTTTGAAAGTAACAAGAGAAAGTTTTTACGTGAAACATTCAGCCACTACCTACCCCCCGAATATATAAAAGTACTTCTGGATAACCCGGATGAATACAGTCTCGAAGGCGAATCCGTTGAATTAACGGTTCTGTTTGCCGATATACGAAATTTTACATCCATGACCGAACAACTTGATGCCAGTCATGTGAAAAAGCTGTTAAATCAATATTTTTCACCCATGACAAAAATTATTTTTAATCATCGGGGGACAATAGACAAATATGTCGGAGATATGATCATGGCCTTTTGGGGAGCTCCAATAAAAAATCCACAACATCGCGAGGATGCAATAAACGCAGCACTGGATATGCTGGCTCAATCTGAAAAATTAAAATCTGAATTCATTGCAAGCGGTCTTCCGGAAATAAATATTGGCATCGGCATTAACACCGGGCTGATGAATGTTGGAGATATGGGCTCTGAATTTCGTCGCGCGTATACCGTGCTTGGGGACCCTGTCAATTTAGGCTCAAGACTGGAAAGCGCCACAAAATACTACGGGGTACGACTTATAGTTGGCAATGCCACCCGGGAAGGTCAAACCGGATTTGTATTTCGTTTGCTGGATCGCGTGAAAGTAAAAGGCAAGCACGAGGCTGTAGATATTTATGAAGTCGTCTGCCGGACTGAGGATGCAACGCCTGAATTATTGCAGGAGATTAATGCGCATGAAAAGGCTATCCATGCCTGGTTCGCTGCAGACTGGGAATTGGCTCAACATTTGTTTGCATCACTTGCAAATCAGTATCCTGACAGGATGATTTATCAATTATTTCTTGAGCGTATTGTATATTTTGAACAAAATCCACCCGGTCCAGGCTGGGATGGATCCTTTGAGCGCACAGATAAATAG
>CAZDYY010000033.1:5652-9777 GCA_964509745.1 uncultured Legionella sp.
GATCCGGTTAAACAGAATCCGGTCATCAAATACCGGGTCAGTGATTTATTTTTGCACTCACCAGTATCCACTCATCATCCGGCTGTTCCTGGATATCCGGAATTTTTTGATCTTCAGTTTGTTTTGTTGACCGGCACCACAAGAAAAAATCCTGAATCGTATCCACCAGAGCCGCGGTCGCTCCACCGGCCAAAATACCGGTCAAAACGTAAAAGAATGCCGGATCGCCGAAATTGACAAAGGGAATAAAAGCCGGTTCATTATCAGGTTTGAAAAATTTTTGCATGTCCGTTTCATCAATATATTCTCGATGTTTTACTATACTGTGGATGCAAACCAGACACCAGTATCAAATAGCTCGCAAGACAAGAAGTGCCCTTCTGAATAATCAGCAAGGGACGGTGCAGCCTGTTTCAGGGTTATGCTATACTGCCTCCAATGCAACCAACAGGGATGCTGCCATATGCTCGAGGAAGTGAAGAGTATTCAACAGAATTTGCCAATTCAGCCATATACACTGCCTGCAAAAAATAAAACCGGAAATCCACTGGCGATTGCCTGCAGTGGTGGCTCAGGTCATATTGTGGCAATCAAGGCAATTCTGTCCCGCTATCAACAGGACAATCTGGCATTACATCAACCCATCCCCTGCAAAAAACCATTACGCCCCCTGCTGGGTGTATCAATTGCACTGGCTTCACGCATCAACCAGATATCCGGGATAAAAAAAATCACCGGCAAAACCGGGTTGCCCGTATTGCCTTCGCATCAGGATCTCAAGGAAGCAATTCATGAATTGCGGGAAGCCAATGCATTTGCACGGCCATATGTGGATATATTGCTGGATGTGGTTCCCGGCGGGTATGAATTTGCTGCAATCTGGAATGTTAACCAGCGACAGGACAATAAAAAAGAATTGATGAAACTGGTGAAATTACAGCGGATGAATGATCGATTGTATTTTCACGACATTTCACAGTTTTTTCTGAACATGCTGAATCAGGCACAAGCAAATGGCAAACCCTATACTGAGATTATCAGTACCCAGGCCATGGGACTGGGCGGGTTGTGTCATGCCGTCAATCAATACAATACCCTGCATGACAAGGATTTAATGATTCAGGTATACATGACAGACTTGCCTACCCGTGGCGCTGTGCATTTTTTCAAGGCCTTATCGCAATTATCTTCTAAAGATCAACAATCGATCAATTTGTACGCTGTTGGTTTGAATGCCAGCGTGATAAATTATTTTTTTAAAAACGGTTGTTATATCAAACAAATGTATAACATCCATCCTGCAGCGAATCCCATGATTCGAGCGGGTTTCATGGAGATTGAGTCCCTGCCGGCCCAGGACAGGACTGCCATTATCATGCTCGGAAGTCAGGCGAGCAATGATACCGAAAAATATGTCGAACAGTTATTACGCTTTGGCATCGATAAACTGGTGGTGTTTTATGGTACAAACCATGCACTTAAGGACAGAATTTCCCGCAAGTATTCCGATTGCATGAATAAAATGACGTTGCTGTCAGCAACCGATGATGCCACGCTTGCGGATCTGATGGCAGGTAGTCATGTGTTGATTACACGAACCGGTGGATTGGGAACCATGATGCAAATGGCCCTGAACCATCACCAGCAACAAATTATCATGCTTCACCATGCGGATTCAGACAGCCACACCGGGGAGTTAAAATCAGGGATTCCATGGGAAGACGAGAATGCGGACGGGTTAATCAAGGCCTTGAGCAATCGGGTGATCAAGACATGTCCGAATCAGTTTATGCAGCATCTTCAGATGCATTATTCGCGTTAATCCAGACATAATGCTTTAAAACCGCACACGGTTTTTATTTTCGCTGGTTAACCGAGTCTGGCGGATTTGGTTGTAGTCCCGGTGATGCCAGCCAGTGACGGGCAATATCTACCCTTCGGGTCAGCCAGATATCCGGAAATTGCAGAATATACTCAATAAACTGCCGTATTGCCCCGCAACGTCCCGGATGCCCGGAAAATCGGGGATGCAAACCAATGGTCATCAAGGTCGAACGGTTTTCACGATACAAATAATCAAACGTCATTTTTAAATGGTCAAAAAAATCTACGGGACAGGAAAACCCGGGGGCCGTGCCAAAGCGAAGGGATAGTCTTTACTCAACCCCTCCAGATTTTTCCTCGCACCAAAAACCCAGTGAATTCTCTCTCCAAATCAAATAGCAGTGTATAATCATTTAATCCCCGAATATTTCAATGCGCTGGAGTTTATTCTATGGCCAAGTGTCCTTGTTGCTCGAAACTGGATTATGAATCCTGTTGCGGTTTGTATCATACTGGCAATCAAACTCCACAAACACCTGAGGCATTAATGCGTTCAAGGTACTCTGCTTATGCCCTTGCCAATATTGATTACATCCAGAAAACCATGCAGGGCAAGCCATTGGAGAATTTTAATGAAATGGATGCGAGATCATGGGCAAAACGTGTTAAATGGCTCAAACTAAACATCATCAACACAAAAAATACTTCTTCAGAACAGGGGTACGTTGAGTTTGTAGCCAGCTTTATTGAACATGGCCAACATCGTTCTTTTCATGAAATCAGTGAATTTCGATTAATAGACGGCAGATGGTTTTATGTCGATGGCGTGCATCCTGATGAAAAAAGAGACGGTCCTTAAGCAGGCATTATTAGCATTATTATATGTCTAAAGTAAATCGTCTTTCCTGCACAGACCGGGGCGGGAATGACCAGTTACTATAGACATGTTGAAGTAGATACCTTGTCTCGAATCCATCCAAGCAATTCTGTATCAAATAATGCGGGTTCTTCAAAGGACGGTGTATGGCCGCTCTTTTCAAAAACACGTATTGTGAGGCTATGAAAACATGACCGGAATGGTTCCCATAAATGCGGTGGATTCCAATAGTCATAGCGACCAAGCGCCAAAAATACTGGACAAACAATTCTTTTTAAATCATGTATGATGTCATATTGATCAAACATGGCGCCCCAGATGACGCTCGCTCCGTGTGGATTTAATCTTACCCCTTCCCATAACGTAGATGCATCGTATTTCCAGTCATACCAAATCATTGGCCCAAATGTAAGCATACGTATGATAAATGCAGCATCTGGATGCTTTGCTATTTCATCGCTCATCGTCTTTAGGTTTTGCTCAAGCAATGCCTTGCGTTCAGGTGATACGGATTCTTCGAAGTACCGATTGGCTGCAGCATGATCAGATCCGGGTGCGGATGCAACCATAATCAACGCCTCAACATGCCGGGGATATTTCTTTGCATATTCAAGTGCTATTAGCGCGTGAATAGAGTGCCCGATAACCATCATTTTTTCTAATTTCAAATGCTTGCGCAGAGTCTCAATATCCTCAAGTAATGTGGACAATGTAAATGCATCAGGTTGATTGTTATACCTCGGCGCAAATCCACGATGATCGGTAAAAATGAATTGAATGTGCTTACGCAAGTTGCTTGAAAAAACTCGTGGATAATACAATGAACTGCCAATCACTATTGCAGGGGGTCCGTTCCCTTCAATACAATAATTGAGTTTGAATCCATCTCGTTCAATAAAGCCAGTACGGTTAAACAACTCTTTCACATTTATTCTCCAGAGTGTGTTGCCTCTGTCGCCCCGCTAACCCTTTAATTCAATCACAACAACCTTAACGGGATGATGGCTCATATTCTCGTCAGTATGTAATTCCTTCGGTACATCCCGGGTCAGGTAATAACTTTTGTTTTTTTCAAGCTTCAGGTAATGAACAACCCCTTTGTTGTTTGTGACTTTGAGTAAACCATCACTCAATGCAACCACAACGCGATCATAGTCATGCCGGTGCATTGTCAAAACTTGCTTTGATGAGGGGTAAATAATGGTTTGCCAAACGTTAACCCGCTCATTTGAAAATTGAGCGATTCGTTTTGTTGTAGCGGCTTGTGCATTGGAGAATACAACACATGCAACGACAATGCATAAGGACAATAATTTTAGTTGGGCTCGCATTAAAATATCTTGAATAATTGGAAGCAAGAAGTTGATATTATCGAATAGAACAGCCCGAAACAAGCTAAATTCAAAGACAAGTCCCGAGCTACT
>CAZDYY010000034.1:0-9665 GCA_964509745.1 uncultured Legionella sp.
TTCTGGTTCAGTGTTTCCGGATATTCTTCAACCAGGTATTTAACCATGCCAACATGACCTCGCTGTGCGGCAAGATGAATCAGGTGAAATTTCAGGTTGGGGGTAGGGGCATTACTCGCGTCCACATCCAGCAACAGCTTGACGACGTCAAGGTGATTGTTCACCACAGCGGCTTGCAGTGCAGTATATCCATGGTAGGGATGATCGGGTCTGTTGCTTGTACAGTTTTTATTGGCGCCCTGCATGAGCAAATAGTTGGCTACAGCGAGATGCCCGCAGCAGGCAGCGATCCATAACGGTGTCTGTCCATAGTGATCTGTTCGTTCAAGGGCTTTGTGGTTTTTTTTGTACCATGATTTGAACAGGTATCTTGTCATCTCAAGATTTCCGCCTGTTGCAGCAATATGTAAAAGATGGGCCTGTCGCTCACCCACCGGCCGATCCTCAGCGCCTGCCCTGAGCAACATTCTGACTATATCGAGATAACCACGCTTTGTTGCGCACCGCAGAACAGTATAGCCATTTTCAATATCTCCGGGTGTATTCATCCCGATCTCGAGGTTAATCCCTTCCTGTGCGATGAGATACTCAACAACATCTGTGTGCCCGTTACATGCCGCAAGATGAAGCGCTGTCTGGCCAATATTGTTGACGGCATTGAGTATATCCGGGTTTTTTTTATAATAGTGGTCATACAGGTATTGAACAATATCCAGATGTCCCTTTTCTGCCGCGATCATAAAAGAGTTTTGCTGGTGCATTCCCGCGTACAAATCCTGGGCCCAGTTCTGTGTCAGGATTTTGACGATACCAGAATAACCGGCTTCAACAGCACACAGCAGTGCTGAATAGCCATACTGTCTGTGTTTCGGGTTGTTAATGGTTAAATCGAGGTTGATAGAGGGGATTGATACCAGATATCCGACGAGCTCTTCATGTCCACGACTTGCGGCCAGGTAAAGAGCGGACTGGCCTTCTGCATCTATTAGATAGATAGAACTGATTTCGTATTGATAAAGTAACTCCAGGCAACAGGTAAAGCCATTTTTTGCTGCTTCAAGCGCCAGCAGGGAAACGGTCAGATCAAGCCGGGGCAATGTTTGGGTTTGAAAGTCAGCAGTGTCAAGCAGATTTTTAACTTCATTGAGCTGGTTATTCTTTACAGCATGGATTAATGCAAGTTTTTTCAATTCTATCATTGTTACCTGGTTCCAGTATGATGCGATCGATGAATTGATCATAGTGTCAATAATTTGTGTATTTTCGCATAATATGCAAACTGGATCAATTTTTGAGCGGAGCAATCAGAAGGGGATACCATGAGCGCCTCACCCGGTAAATCCATCCCGGTGGTTGAGGCGCTGGAGGAAGGAGCAGAACTTATCTCAGGGCCCGTTTTAAAATTTTACCCACATTGGTTTTTGGCAGTTCCTGGTAAAACTCAACCACCTTTGGAATCTTGTAAGCCGTCAGATGTTCGCGGGTGTGGGCAATGACCTGTTCTTCTGTCAGGGACGGGTCGCGCTTGACAATGCAGGCTTTGACCTTTTCATTGGAGTCATCTTCCGAGACACCAATCACGCCCACTTCAAGCACACCGGGCATCAGGCTGATCACTTGTTCTACTTCATTGGGATAGACGTTAAAACCCGATACAAGAATCATGTCCTTGATGCGATCGAGCAGATAAATATAACCCTGTTCATCGACTGTTGCGATGTCGCCGGTTCGCAAGTATCCATCCGGCCAGAATACCAGGGCTGTTTCGTCGGGACGTTGCCAGTAGCCAGACATCACCTGCGGGCCCTTGACGCATAATTCTCCCTTTTCACCCGGAGGGACTTCATGTCCTTCGGGATCACGGATGGAAATATCGGTTGATGGCAACGGAAGGCCTATGCTGCCGTTGTATTCTTCAAGGTACATTGGATTAATGGCGACCGCGGGGCTTGCTTCGGTTAATCCGTATGCTTCAAGGATGGGGGATTTTGTCTTTTCCCGCCATTGCAGGGATACACTTTTTTGCAAGGCCATCCCGCCAGACAGGGCCAGCTTAACCTTTGAAAAATCAATAGAGGTAAATTCCGGGTGATTCAGCAGTGCATTAAACAGGGTATTCACACCTGTAATGGCTGTAAATCCGGTGTGTTTGATTTCCTTGATAAACCCGGGTATATCGCGGGGGTTGGTAATCAGGATATTTTTGGAACCGGCATTTAAAAATGTCAGGCAATTCGCGGTAAGTGAGAATATATGGTAAAGCGGCAGGGCGGTGATGACAATGTCGTTGCTGTTAACAGACAAGGGTGATATCCATGCAGAAGCCTGGAGAATGTTGGCCAGCATGTTGCCGTGCGAGAGCATGGCGCCTTTGGCTACACCGGTTGTGCCGCCGGTGTATTGAATGAAGGCGATGTCGTCATGTGTCAGCTTGACCGGGACAGGCGCGCCTGAAAGACCTTTTGCCAATGCAGCATTGAAAGAGATTGCATCGGGAATGTGATATGCAGGCACCATTTTTTTGATGTACTTCACTACGGCGTTTACGATAATTCGTTTCACTGCAGGGAACAGATCACCGATCTCGGTGATGACCACCTGTTTTAGCGCCGGCATGTCGTGAAGGGATTTCTCAACTGTTTTGGCAAAGTTTGCCACAACGACCAGAACTTCAGCTCCAGAGTCATTCATTTGATGTGTCAGTTCATCACTGGTATAGAGAGGATTGACATTCACAACCACGTATCCTGCGCGCAAAATGCCAAACAATGCGACTGGATATTGCAATAGATTAGGCATCATCAGGGCAACGCGTGCGCCTTTTCGTAAATTCAATGATTGCAGGTACACTGCAAATTGGGCGCTGAGTTTATCCAAATCAGCAAATGATAATTCACAACCCATGTTCACATATGCCGTATTATTTGCGTGCTTTTGGCATGATTTGGAAAATAATTCAACCAGAGAAGTAAACTGGCTGGTGTTTATTTCATGAGGAACACCTTCTTGATAGCTTTTAAACCATACCTTATCCACGTTTATCGACCTTATGTTATTTTTATAATGGATGTACCATGGTAGTATAAACAAAATTTCAGATGTTGGATATTGCCACTATGACAGATAATATATTGAAATCACAAGCTTTTAAATTAAAGGGTCGTTTGTATACATTGACCGTTCTCCAGTTGCTGGAAACTGACAGCGACTTGTTTGCTCAACAACTGGCCGACGTGGTAGCCAAAGCCCCGCGATTGTTTGAAAGTACACCTGTAGTACTGGATTGCTCTGGAATTCCTCCGGAACAACTGGGCATGAGACAATTTGATTTGCAGGTGTTTTGCAAGTGCATGCGTGAGCGAGGTTTGATGCCTGTAGCGATTCAGGGCGGAAATGCATTGTTGAATACGCTTGCACAAACTCAGGGTCTTGCGATACTGAATGGTTCATCCAGTCAGGATAAACCGTTGGTGGATGAACCTGCAGCACCGGCCCAGCCAGCTCCCGAGACGATTAAAACCAGATTGTTAACCACACCGGTCCGATCAGGTCAGCAGGTGGTGAGCATGGGGGGAGATTTGGTCGTTACTGCATCCGTCAGTCATGGTGCTGAATTGCTGGCAGAAGGCAATATTCATGTTTATGGTGCCTTGCGTGGCAGGGCGCTGGCAGGCATTGCAGGCGACAAGCAGGTACGCATATTTTGTCAGTCACTGGATGCAGAACTGGTGTCGATTGCCGGTTTTTATCGCTTGCGCGATGCAATAGAACCTATGTCATCACCTTGTCAAATTTTTATTCAGGATGATCGTATTCAAATAGAGCCGTTATGATCGATGCTGTATTTATCTCCGACTTGCATTTGCATCCGGATGAAAATGCCATTACAAAACGATTTGAAGGGTTTGTTACCTGGGCTGCAACCAGCACACGTTCAGTCTATATTCTGGGCGATTTCTTTCATGTCTGGCCCGGGGATGATGCGCTGGATGAATGGAGCGGGGCGATTGCGGATCGACTGGCCTGGCTGACAGCACAAGGCGTAAGCGTTTATTTTATGCCGGGTAATCGTGATTTTTTGCTTGGTGAGGATTTTGCAAAGCGCGCAGGCGTCATGACATTAACCGAACCTTCCGTTATCCAGATGGGGGATGAGCGAGTGTTGCTGGTACATGGGGATCGGTATTGCACTCTGGATAAAGGTCATCAATGGCTGCGGCGTCTGACACGCAATCGTCACTTTTCAAAGCTTTTTCTGCGCCTGCCGCTGGCATTACGCAGCAAACTGGTCCATACCGTCCGCAATGCCAGCCAGGCTGGTCGTTACAAGCTCGCAGCGCATATGGATGTTGTTCCTGCGGTTATGCTGGATCACATGCGACAATACAGTGTGAAAACGGTCATCCATGGGCATACGCATAAACCAGGATTAACCACCCATGATTACTGTGGTGCTTCATATCAGCAATATGTGCTGAGTGACTGGGATGCCAATCCGTTGATTTTGTG
The DNA here is from genome assembly GCA_964509745.1 of uncultured Legionella sp. Taxonomy (GTDB): domain Bacteria; phylum Pseudomonadota; class Gammaproteobacteria; order Legionellales; family Legionellaceae; genus DDPF01. The sequence goes on from CAZDYY010000034.1 coordinate 4,510, forward strand.
CTACAATGAATCAAAGAGATTTTATTTTGAATGGTTAGAGGGGAAGCAAGATGGTAGAAATAATTGAAACGACTATTCCCGACCCGTCGGATTTTGAACATTCAGGCCGTGACAAAAGCAGGAAAAGGCAGCGTTCCCTAAAAAAAACGATCCGTAAAATGCGGCAGGATCATGTTGAGCAGCAACAAATCGAACAAAACAAAAAAGCAACGCGATATTCTGAAGTGGCGCAGGAGGCAAAACCACACTGGGATAAAGTACGTGAACTGGGCAAGCAATACCTGTTTAGCGGACACTTTGGCCATGATACCTGGCAATCGACAATGAGTAGTCTGGTGGGAGAGTTTTTGATGCACCTTGCCCTGGCAATGGAAAAGCAAAAACCCAACACCTCGGCCTGGGTCAATGATATACTGGGACAGGTGGGAGAAGTGGCTGCACAATTTTTTGCCGGAGCAGCGGGCGGGATTGCCGGTGGGGTTGCCGGTATGTTTGGTGTGGGCAAGGGCATGGCTGATGGTGCAAAAAGGGCAATGCAGGCTGTGTCCAGTCAACCGATATATGAAATTCAGTACAATGTTGAATTCCGGGCTGACGGTAAACTGGATCCTGTTCTGATCCGAAGCGATGGAAAGGTGCCAACGTCCGAACAATGGCTGGCTTATCTGGCTGACATTGATTGCTGGATGATGAAACGGGGATATATCCTCAATGAAAATGGCAGTACATTTACTCCTGAATATGTTCCAAATGTAAATCCTGATGCTGAAACAAAGGCACTGCTTGGGGGCGATGCGTATACACCTCCCCCACCGCTTGATGCAGCTCGTTTTAATGAATTGTTGAATAATGAGAAAGAGGGGCTGTGGGCGCAATTTGCGGATCACATCAAGGATTTGGATAAAAATGATGCGCTGCAGGCGTCACAGGATATTATTTACAATGAGTCACTGCGACCAAAATAATCAATCATTCAGGGACGAACGATGAACGAAAAGCAGGAACAAACGGATTGGTCAACATGGTATTCAACCTATGGCGTGCTCACGGCTGAACGGATCCTCGAGCGGTATAATATTGCCTTGTCGCATGATGAATTAATCAAGTCTGTTAAAGACCATGGCAGCATGTATTATCAGTTGCTGCGTGCACCGATGAAAAATGTATACAACGGCATTATTCTGCAACAAGCCCATGATTATCAGGTGTATGCACAGAAATTGTTTATTGATTACCTGATGTCTGGCGAGGATGCCAAAGAGAATGAAACGCTGGGAGCCGAGACGCGCGCCAGCCTTGAAGAACAGCGCTTGAGGCTGATTGAGCTGGGAGATGCGTTTTTCAAGCTCGAAGGGGAGCATGAAATACTGATTGCTGAAAGTCAGGGGACCTTGATTGAGTTGTCGCAGGATATTCATGGCCTGAGACAGGCGGTTGCCGGTAATCCACGGGCCATTGAGCAGGCCGTTGCAATCTATCTTGAGCGTGCAGCAGAAATTAATGTCAGCTTGCGCCGGTATCGCAGTGATTTTTATGCCTTGATTTTAAAGGTAACTGAATTACTCAGACTGCTGGGTGATTTCAAACCAGATCAGGATCAGGTTGCAGAAAACAAGGAAGCGCTTGAGTTTGATGCATTGATTGGGGAAGATTGAAATCAAGCGCTCCCCTGCAGTAGAGAATCAAGGCAAACGGTTACATCTTTGTTGTGCCTTCCTATTGAACTCCATGTTGCTTTTTATGCCATCAATCGATATAATGCATAAATTTTAATCATTGCGATGCTTGCTACGGCGAGTGTACCTGTTATCCAGGAGAAATTTATGTTATCGAATCTGTATCAATCCATATTTAATCGAAGTCAGATCATCGCTAAACAGAATGATGAATATGACGTGCAGGCTGCAAGACTGAAGAATCTCCTGCAGGTTGCTGACTGGTTTGTGAAGGCACATGCAAGGTATGATGAGAGGGATCCATTTTCGACTTTAGTGGCCAAATCAGTTACAGATCCTGCCTGGGAGGAAGCCAAAGGCAAGCGTATTCCAGCAATTCCCATGGAAAGACAAAGCCTGGCCAGGGCTGTTGGCAGTATCGAAGGAGGAATTGAACTACTGTTCGCAGTGATTAACGGCAGAAAAGCAGAAGTGCGTTGGGGAACGGATGTTGCTGAACTGACCCGTTGCCTGAAAATGACCTGTGATTTGCTGGATGGAACATGCAGTTTTGAACAGTACAAAAAATTTCCCGATGAATTAGAAGGTGCACCCTGGAAAAAAACCGCCATGGTTCTGGCTGCCATTGCGGCAGGGTTGTTGATCACCGGAGCTATCTTGCTGGCGGCTTTTGTGTATACAGCAAATCCAGCTTTGTCTATTGCCTCGTTTGGCTTCATGATGACTGCACTGGTTTCAGGTTATGCTTCCAGTTATTTTGATTCCCGCACCGGGTTGTCCCGTTTCGCAGACATGGTCTGTGACGACTTTCGAAAAGCGCAATCTTCATATAGCGATCTTGCTGACAAATCGCTCCGGAAAGAGGTGGAGTTTCAGAACAGCATGGAACAAAATATTAACCAGCTATTCAAGTATCAAATTAACTGAGGCAGCACTGCCAACTCAACATTTAATTGTGTATAATGCCGTTTTTTTGCCCCTGACGGGGCGTTAACCTGCCTGGAGCCACCATGACAAAAGAATTAACCCTGTCCATTATCAAACCCGATGCTGTTGCCAAGTCGGTAATTGGCCAAATCTATACCCGTTTTGAACAAGCTGGCCTGAACATTGTTGCGGCTAAAATGATGCATTTGAGCAGAGAGCAAGCTGAAGGGTTTTACGCTGTGCATAAAGAACGTCCTTTCTTCAATGCCCTGGTGACGTTTATGATTTCAGGTCCTGTGATGATTCAGGTACTGCAAGGTAACAATGCCATTGCCAAACACCGTGAAATCATGGGTGCTACCAACCCTGCTGATGCAGCGCCCGGCACCATTCGCGCTGATTTCGCTGACAGCATTGACGCCAACGCCGTTCACGGTTCTGACAGTGCTGAAACTGCCGCTCAGGAAATTGCATACTTTTTCGAGCCGCATGAGCTGTGTGAAAGGGCGTAATGACGTGATGAATCAAAAAATCAATCTGCTGGATTTCAATTATCAACAAATGCGCCAGTTTTGTATTGAGATGGGTGAAAAGCCCTTTCGTGCGCAGCAGTTGATGCAATGGATTCACCAGTTTGGTTTTTATGATTTTGCACAAATGACCAATCTGGGCAAGGGGTTGCGCGAGCAGCTTGCCCGGATTGCTGAAATCAGATTGCCTGAAATCATCACTTGTCAGGAGTCAGCGGATGGCACGCATAAATGGTTGCTGAAACTGACTTGCGGCAATTCCATTGAAATGGTGTTTATTCCTGAAGCAAAGCGCGGCACCCTGTGTGTTTCATCCCAGGTTGGCTGTGCGTTAAACTGCAGTTTCTGTTCTACAGGCAAGCAGGGATTTAACCGAAACCTGTCTACCGGTGAAATTATCGGTCAGGTATGGCTTGCTGTACGTGAATTATCTCGCCAGGATGGCGCACATGACAAGCGTGTGACCAATGTGGTGATGATGGGTATGGGCGAACCATTGCTTAACTTTGATAATGTCGTGGCTGCAATGGACATTATGATGGATGATTTTGCCTATGGCTTGTCGAAACGACGCGTTACGCTCAGCACGTCCGGCATTATTCCGGAAATGGAACGCTTGCGCGAACGAAGCCCTGTGGCACTGGCGGTATCGTTGCATGCGCCAACTGACGAGCTGCGCAATATTCTTGTGCCTGTCAATAAAAAATACCCGTTAAAACAATTAATGGCGCTGTGTGCCCGCTATTTTAAAAATGAGCCCAAGCGTGTGGTGACATTTGAGTATGTCATGCTCAAGGGTGTTAATGATCAACCGGAACATGCGGCTGCATTGATCAAGCTTTTGCGCAATGTGCCGGCAAAAGTGAACCTTATCCCGTTTAATCCCTTTCCACTGACACAATATGAACGCTCGTCAAAAGTCGCGATTGATGCGTTTCGAGATCAATTAATTGCCAGCGGAATCAACACCATTACCCGTAAAACCCGTGGCGATGATATTGACGCTGCCTGCGGACAGCTGGCAGGTGAGGTTCAGGACAGAACCAGCCGATCACGACGGTGGCAAAAAATGCATTTTGTCGAGAGCGCTACAACTGCGTGACACCTCATTCATACACAGTTATACTATCCAGCATTTATCAGCATCCTGAAGCAGGATCCATCACGAATAACATCGTTGTATGAAATCGGAGTCAAATATGAATGCACAAGTAACAATGGATGAAGCTGAAATCTGCACACAAGACAAACCAGGTGCACAGCTGGCCGCCGCAAGCGCGAAAAAGGGTTATTCTCCGGAATTTGTCGCTGATAAATTAAAACTGCGCGTGGACCTGATTAATTCGCTCGAGGCAGATAATTATGCAAACATGCCGGAGCCTGTGTTTATCAAGGGGTATATTCGCGCATACGCCCTGTTGGTGGACATTGAGCCTGAACCTTTGCTGGAAGTTTATAACCGTTTGTATGCAGCCGATCGCAAACCTGAAAAAGCGCTGTGGCAAAGCCGTCGGGAAACAAACAGGGCAGAACATGCCGTTCGCTGGTTGACCGGTATTTTTGCCATCGTTGTTCTGGCTGCAGTCGCCATGTGGTGGCAGGCCAATAAAGACAATGAACACATGTTTTCCGCCAGTGTCAGTGCTGTCGAGCCTGTACATAATCAATCCGATACAGAAATCAGGCTGACTGACTTGTCAAAAATGCGATCACTGTTGTCATCAACAGGCCAGGACATGCTGATGGAGAAAAGCGGTGGCTGAACGAATTCAAGCCGTACGCGGCATGAATGATGTATTACCAGAGCAGAGTGCTGCCTGGCGTTCACTTGAACGTGCTTTTGCAAATATTCTGGGCAGCTATGGTTATCAGGAAATCCGCTTTCCCTATGTTGAAAGCACCCAGTTGTTCAAGCGTACCATTGGTGAAGTGACTGATATCGTCGAAAAGGAAATGTATACCTTTGATGATCTGAATGGTGATAGCCTGACCTTGCGTCCTGAGGGAACAGCCGGATGTTTGC
>CAZDYY010000035.1:0-1916 GCA_964509745.1 uncultured Legionella sp.
CAGCATGGGACCACGCCAGATGAGTGCCTCGTCACCCTGGGTCAAATAGCCAATGGACATGGCTTGTACGCCGTGCGCCATGACAGGCAGGTACTTGTCCCCACTGATTTGTACGGGATCTGTTTTACCCAGCATCAGCGGCATGCTGGGACCATAGATATCAGCATCCAGAATGCCGACACGTGCGCCTGCCCGGGCCAGTGCAGTTGCAAGGTTTACCGTTACGGTTGATTTACCCACACCGCCCTTGCCTGATGCAATGGCAATCGTGTTTTTAATGCCGCGCAAGCCTTTACCGGTGAGCTGGGTGCGGTGCGCTTTGATGAATTGATCGAGGGTCACGCTAATGTCATATCCTGGAAAGGCGCTTTGCAATGCTGTGGTGAGCATGGGTACCAGTGTATCCTGCAGAAATTTGACCGGGAACCCGGCACTCAAATGCAGGGCAAGCTGCTCATTCTCCAGGGTGGTGACGGATTTCAATTGCATATCGGTTGCTGTAAGTTGCAGCAGCGGATCCCGGGTGTTGGCCAGGATGTCATTGATCGTATTTTCGATATTCATTTGCAGATGGCTCAGGATAAACATGCTGCGATTATGACTGATTTTTATGGAAATGCCAGATCAGTAGCGTTATGCCTTGATTGCGTGTATTTTTATTCTTTTGAGAGCAATCGATAAAGCGGGTTTATTATTGTTATGAAAAACAAACTGATTCTGCTCATTGTCGCCTTCGCCATGTTCATGGAAGCCGTGGATACGACCATTATTAATACCTCCATTCCTGTCATGGCGCGCAGTTTTGATGTGAATCCGGTTGATTTGAAACTTGCTTTAATCAGTTACCTGATGAGTCTGGCAATCTTTATTCCGATTAGCGGGTGGATTGCTGATAAATTTGGCACGAAACCCGTGTTTATGACCGCCGTCCTTATTTTTACCCTGAGTTCACTGTGGTGCGGATTTACCAATAATTTGCCCGAGCTTGTCATTGCCCGGATTGCGCAGGGAATCGGGGGATCATTAACCTTGCCGCTCGGGCGGTTAATTATTATTCGTACGTTCAAACGGAATGAGTTGATTGCCAAAATGAGTACGGTGGTGATGGTTGCATCGCTTGGGATGATGCTGGGACCACTGATGGGGGGCTTGATTACCGGGCATTTTTCCTGGCGCTGGATCTTCTGGGTGAATATTCCTTTCGGGTTCATCATGATCGTGCTGTCAAAAATATTTTTACCTGAAATGCCCGCAAGTGCAGTTCATCCGCTGGACAAATCCGGGTTTATTCTGTTTGGTTTCGGACTTGCGATATTAATCCTGGGCTTGTCGGCACTGAGTGAGTCCAATGTGCAACATTCTCTGGCAATTGGCATGATCGTGCTTGCGATCCTGTTGTTGTTGCTTTATGCATGGCATTCACACAAAAGACCTCATCCCATTGTCAATATTGATTTGTTAAGGTCCCGAACGTTCCGGATTTCGGTGGCGGGTAATTTGTTATGCCGGCTTGGCTTTGGAGGCATTCCATTCCTGTTGCCGCTGGTGTTTCAAATCGGGCTTGGCTACTCCCCCCAACTGTCGGGGATGCTGCTGGCCCCGGTTGCCATTGGTGTTTTGATTGTTAAACCCCTGTCATTGTCTATCCTGACGTTTCTGGGTTATAAACGGTTATTGATTATCAATACCATCCTCGTGAGCTTGTCCCTGTCTTCATTTGCCCTGATCAACGCTCATTCACCGTTGTATCTCACCGGATTGCTAACCCTGATTTATGGTTTCCTGACTGCCCTGCAATATACCGGAGTCAATTCTCTGGCTTACGCCAATATCAACCCGGAAGAAATGAGTGCAGCAACCAGTATCATGAGCACGACACAGCAACTGGCACAGAGCTTCGGTGTAGCCGCAGCAGC
>CAZDYY010000035.1:1926-9525 GCA_964509745.1 uncultured Legionella sp.
TTTGCGCATGATACGGAGTTAACTATCAAAACTTTTCAAGCCACCTTCCTGCTGATGGGGATCGTTACCTTGTTGTCCATTTTTATTTTCTCGGGGATGAACAAGGATGACGGGCGGGAAATGATTGAGAAGGACGGGGTGGGTTGAGGTGCTGATTCAAATTCATGAACCAGTTGAATGCGAGCATGGTATGTTGTGTTTGGTTTACCCGGGTTATCTCTGGACATATATTTATGTTTACTTTCGTTATTCATCCCTTAGCGCGGACAGATTTCCGGTGGTGATCGCTTTCAAATGACGGGTTATTTTTTCAACTGGCCAATCCCACCAGGCCAGATTCAATAAAAACTCAATGGTTTCGTCATCAAAGCGTTTTCGAATGGTTGTTGCCGGGTTGCCGCCAACGATGGTGTATGGAGGTACATCTTTGGTCACCAGTGCATTGGTGCCGATAATTGCACCATCCCCAATCGTAACCCCTTGCATAATGGTGGCAGAATTTCCAATCCAGACATCATTGCCAATGACGGTATCGCCTTTGCTGACAACATTCATGGCCGCATCAGCCCATGCATCGCCGAATACCTTGAATGGATAGGTGGATATGCCGTTCATGGCATGGTTGGAGCCATTCATGATAAACCGGACCCCGGTAGCAATTTGACAAAATTTGCCAATGATCAGCTTGTCGCCCATAAATTCAAAAAGATACAAGGCGTTTTTTTCAAAATTATGGACATCATCCGGATCATCATAATACGTATAGTCCCCAACGATGATTTGCGGGTTGTTAATGATGTTTTTCAGATAGCAGGTGCGGGTAACGCCCGCTATGGGGTATATGGTATCCGGACAGGGGAATATGGCTTCTGGCATCATGGCATGGGGTATTTTGAATTAAAATGATGTTATCATTTTTGCCTGCATGACACCAGCTGGCTCTTACGCACGTGCCCGAATCCGCGGGCACTGTTGCTCAGTATGATGGATTATATCTGGTATGACCTGATGATTGTTCAGGGATATAGTTTTGTTGATTTGTTCTTTCCGGGATGGCTATACCGTACTGATGATTAGTACGTTGTTGATGGTTAAACATACGATATTGCCCGTATTGCGGATTCTCTATGATGCAGTCCAGTTTCTGGATTACTTGTAAAAGTATTAAATACAGATCTGTTTCTCTGCCGAACAGGATATTATTTTTGGTCAGGTTGAAATTGATACCCCTGTCATTCATCAGTATTTGGTAACAATCACTGAACAGGAGGTTATTCAATGAGCTTCTGAGAATTAAAGCTGATTGTGTGATGTCTTTTTTAGCTACTGATGACATTTCTTCGTTCTTTTTCCTCAGCGCGAGACGGGTATGATTAATAATATGAAGTTGTGCTTTTGAGTACATTATCCGTGGCTCCAGAAGGGGGTTGTTGAGAAAATTAAAATACATCATGATTATAACATAATCACTAAAGAAATATTAATAGCACTCGATTTTATGGTTCAATGTCTGAATGATTTCCACTCATGTAAATTGGTTCGAATAAATTTTCCATTTTTGTTTTTTTTAACGTGTGGAGCCACTGAGGTTATTGACAAATTCAGAAGGGCCGGGGCTAACTGCACGTTTAATCACACCCGGTACAAAAATCACTTTTTGTCATGTACAGCGGTTATTGTTACAATAATTTTTTGTCAGAGGACTGGATTTTGATATATGCATGATCAAACAGAGACGCGCTGGGAACAGAGATTTGCCAATTATAAGAAAGCACTGTCTCAACTTGAAAAATTTATTTCCAAAGGTGAGCTGAACGAGTTTGAAGAGCAGGGTTTGATTCAGGCTTTTGAATATACGCACGAGTTGGCATGGAATGTTTTACGTGATTATTTGCGGGCTCAGGGTAATGCTGGAATTCATGGTTCCCGTGATGCTACACGGGAGGCCTTTAAACTGGATTTGATCCAGGATGGTGACGTTTGGATGGATATGATCCAGGATCGTAATCGCACGAGTCATACCTATAATAAGGCGACCGCAGATCTGATCGCTGAAAATATTACCAAACGTTATTTTTCCCTGTTCATCGCATTACGGGAAACCATGCAAGGTCTGAAAAAAAATGACTGACGAACAGTTGCGTTTTGGTTTGAAAGAGTCAGTCATCCAGAAAATCAACAGTATATTTTCATGTTATCCGCAAATTGAAAAAGCGGTGATTTATGGTTCACGCGCAAAAGGAAATTATCGGCAGGGTTCAGATATTGATATCACATTGTATGGCAATCTTACCCTGGAAAATCTGAACCGGATCTCCACTCGGCTGGATGATTTATATTTGCCCTATTCTATTGATTTGTCCATTTATAATCATATTGATGCCCCGGAACTGATTGAGCATATAGATCGGGTTGGAATAGATTTTTATCTTGCCCGGTCTTGAATGGCGGGGTTGCGTCAGCCCTGGCTCTATACAAGATTCGTGTTGACATATATATCCTCGGGTTTTTACTTGATCCAGAGGAATACCCGTTGCTATACTAACTAGTATGACTAGTCTGTTTGAAAGGGGGGTGAGTATGCAATCATGGCAACTTCAACAAGCCAAGGCGCATTTAAGTGAGCTGGTTAAAGCCGCAACAGACGGCAAACCGCAGGAAATTACACTGAGAGGAAAATCTGCGGTTATCGTTCTTTCCACTGAACAATACGACAAACTTCGAAACTCTCCGGCCAGTCTGGTTAAGTTTTTACGCAAATCGCCACTGGTTGGTGTTGAGCTGGATGTGGAGCGGGATAAAAGTTTGCCTCGTGAGACAGATTTATGAGTTATTTACTCGACACCAATGTCATTTGTGAAATCGTGAAATCCAGACCCACTCAAGCTGTGCTGGACTGGGTAGATAGTGTTCCTGAAAAAAACCTTTTTATCAGTGTGCTGACTTTGGGGGAAATCCGCAAGGGTGTTGAAAAAATTGGTGATACAAAACGCCGCGAATTCATCAGGTTATGGCTCGAAAACGATTTGCCCGAGTACTTTGCTGAACGCATACTCCCTGTTGACGCAAAAGTTGCTGATCAGTGGGGACGATTGCAAAGTCAATTGAAAGGCCATGTTCTGCCAGCTATTGATGGGTTGCTGGCTGCAACAGCCCTGGCGCATGATTTGCGACTGGTGACAAGAAATGAAAAAGATTTTGCCTGTTGCGTACTTGATGTCATTAATCCATGGAAATAGACAGATAAATTTTCGATGATGCAGACAAGCTGTGATAGAGTACATGTAAACCTTTTTCATACAAGGAGCGTATCATGTCAGTCAACACCATCAAGCCACTGATAACAGCAACAGCAACAAATACCGGGGGGCGAAACGGTCATTCTGAAACAACCGATCATTCCGTTAGTGTCAATTTATCCGTTCCCAAAGCGATGGGTGGTCCGGGATTACCTGATACCACAACCCCCGAGCATTTGTTTTCCGCAGGCTATGCCGCATGTTTTGCCGGAGCCATTGAATTTGTTGCCGGTCAGCATAAAAAAGATGTCAAGGGCACAACCGTGACCTGTCAGGTTTCAGTGGGGCCTCGGGAAGGAGGCGGGTTCGGGATTGCTGTGAAAATGGATGCCAACGTTCCGACATTGCCAGCGAGAGAGGCGGAGATACTGGTGAAGGAAGCGCATGAGAACATCTGCCCCTACAGCCATGCTACCCGTGGAAACATTGATTTTGAATTGAATGTGACAGGGCGATAGTGCCTGTTGAGCGGAGAATTTATCCCATGTACATGCTGGCTTTTTATGTTCCGGAAACGCATCTTGAGGTGGTGAAAAATGCTGTTTTTGCCGTCGGTGCAGGCAGTATTGGGGAATACCAGCATTGTGCGTGGCAAACCCTGGGGAAAGGTCAATTTATGCCTTTACCAGGAAGTAATGCATTTATTGGAACTGTTGGCGCTCTGGAAACAATAGCCGAATATAAAGTGGAAATCGTTTGTACCCGTGAGCAAGTTGAGGATGCCGTTAATGCATTAATACAGGCTCATCCATATGAAACGCCAGCGTATCATGTGCTAAAACTGGAGCAATGATTACAGCAATTTAAACTCGCGAAAGTCCCCGCAAGATTTGTATCCCAGTTTTTTATACAAAGGATAGCCTTCGTGCGATGCCTGCAAAACGGCAATGTGATAATTCAAGTCTTTAGCCCTTTTTAATCGAAACTGCTGCATTGTCCGGGCATAACCTTTGCGTCTTTCATCGGGAGCAGTTGACAGCCAGTGTAATCCTGCGACCTCTGCAAAATAACACGACAACCCTCTGACAACCGGTTTATTATTTACATAGCCAACATAATATTCGACAGGGTCGTCATCAGTTAAAACAGAAGCAACCCGGGAAAACCAGGTCTTGAATGCAGTCGTATCATTTGCCAGAACCAGCGCAAAATCATGTAGCATGTTTTCGTTGGTTGCTTTAACAATAGTTAGCTCCGGGATCAGATCAATATGTCCGTCCCAGGCATCCAGATCAAAATACATTGCAGTATTATTTTCAGTATTTTTAAATCCCTGTTTTTCCAATATTGAACCCAGGTTTTCCGGCTTGTCCAAAGGGCTTGTCCACCATGAAAACGGGACATTTTGTTCGTTAAAATATTCCGTTATTGTGCTTATTTTATTGTTTGCTTCATCTGTTGAAAAATCCGCATCGAGAACATAGTTAAACGTATCATCAGGCAGGCCTGAATTGACAATTGTATAGCCTGGAATTCTCGTTAACCTGGCTGAATTGATATATTGAGCAAAATGCGTCATATGAACATCAAGATTGGCCACCATGGATTGCATCACCTTCTTTTCAGTCCAGTATTTAGCCAGCGGGCCTGTACCAGGAGATAAAAAATCGTGTTTTCGATGGGACCATATTTTGGCTTTGGCATCAATGGACTGAATAAATAGATCCTTCCCTTGTACATAGGAAAACATATCCGTGCAAGTCTGTACAAGGTGTTGCTTCAGCGTCGTATAATGCTGAATCTTATCAGGATGTTCATTCATGTAGTCTCTGAACAGAATGTGTCGTTTCACTTGCGGACTGCCCCGTTCATGCAGATGCAAATGGTATTGAATACCCGAATCATCGGTACGGTTGGTTATAAAGCTCACATGGGGAATGATTTGTCTTCGCATGGGCTCGTAATTCAAGGTTTTTAATTGTGTTGAAATATACTCAATATCGTCTATCTGATTATATTCTGCCAATAAGTCAATCACAGGTTTGGCACTGACACCCGGGATGGCTGTACTGCCGATGTGATGAATAGCACCGATTGCATGATCAGTAATTTTTTTGATCCGGTCTGCTTCCTGTTTGAATCGATCAGGCCAGACATTGGAGTAGGGGACAATTGCAATGTTCTGTGTGTTTATTTTCTGTAATGAAGGATTCATGAGTAACGATTCCTGAAATCGGGCGCAGTACAGGTAAAAAAAAGCCCCGTCATCAAAAAAACTGACAGGGCTTTAGTATCAGCCAGCGACCTTATTTGGCTGCCGCGGCTTTCTTTTCTTTTTCCTTGGCAATTACTGCTTCAGATACGCTGCCTGGGCAAGGAGCGTAGTGAGAGAATTCCATAGAGAATTGACCACGACCAGAGGTCAGTGTACGTAATGTGCTGATGTAACCAAACATTTCTGAAAGCGGAACATCGGCCTTGATGCGCACGCCACTCACATTCGGTTCCTGGCCAGAAATCATGCCGCGTCGACGGTTCAGGTCACCAATCACATCCCCTACATGATCTTCAGGGCTGTAAACGTCAACCTTCATGATTGGCTCAAGCAATTGTGGGCCAGCCTTGGGTATGGATTGACGGAACGCGCCTTTCGCAGCAATTTCAAACGCAATTGCAGACGAGTCAACCGGGTGGAAACCACCGTCTGTCAGGTTGATTTGAACGTCCAGTACCGGGAATCCAGCCAGTGTACCCGTGCTCATCATTGAGCGGAAGCCTTTTTCAATTGCCGGGAAGAATTCTTTCGGCACGCTACCACCCACACAGGAGGTGATAAAGCTGAATCCGCTGTTTGGCTCACCTGGTTCAATGGTGTAGTCAATTTTACCGTACTGGCCAGAACCACCGGATTGTTTCTTGTGGGTATAGCTGTCCTGGATTGTTTTGGTGATGGTTTCACGGTAGGCAACCTGTGGCTGGCCTACTTCCAGTTCAACACCGTAAGTACGTTTCAGAATATCCACTTTAATATCAAGGTGTAATTCACCCATACCGCGAAGAATGGTTTCACCGGAATCCACATCCGTTTCAACCCGGAATGTTGGATCTTCTGCAACCATTTTACCAATGGCGATACCCATTTTTTCGGTAGAGCCTTTGTCTTTTGGTGTGACTGAAATAGAAATAACAGGTTCAGGGAATACCATCGCTTCCAGTGTACATTCGTGTTTTGGATCGCAAAGGGTATGACCGGTTTGAACGTTCTTCATGCCGACGATGGCAATGATGTCGCCTGCTTCGGCACTGTTTAATTCATTACGATCATTCGCCTGCATCTCAACCATACGGCCGACACGCTCTGTTTTTCCGGTAAACGAGTTAAGGATGGTATCACCCTTGTTCAGTCTGCCTGAGTAGACCCGTACGAATGTCAGTGCACCGAACCGGTCATCCATGATTTTGAATGCCAGAGCGCGGAATGGTTCATCGGGAGAAACGATAGCGAACTGGCCGTTTGGATGACCTTCAGCATCAGTCAATGGCTGTGGATTCACTTCATGTGGAGCAGGCAGGTAATCAACCACTGCATCCAGTAACAGTTGCATCCCCTTGTTTTTGAAGGCGGAACCACAGTAGGTCGGGAAGAATACCAGTTCCCGTGTTCCTTTGCGGATACAGCGCTTGACGTCTTCCATTGAAGGTTGTTCGCCTTCCATATAAGCCATCAATAAATCGTCATCCATCTCAAGTGCCGTTTCAATTAACTGTTCACGATACATTTCAACGTCGTCAACCATATCGGCAGGTACGTCAGTGACGGTGTAATTTTCGGGTTGTCCTGATTCGTCCCAGATGTAGGCTTTGCGGGTTAACAAATCAACCACGCCCTTGAAGTTTTCCTCAACTCCGATTGGCAGGGTCATAATCAATGGGTGCGCACCCAGTACCTTTTTCACCTGGTCGGTTACTTTCAGGAAGTCAGCACCGATACGGTCAAGCTTGTTGACAAAAATCAAACGAGCCACTTTTGATTCGTTTGCATAGCGCCAGTTGGTTTCTGATTGTGGCTCTACGCCGCCAGATCCGCAGAATACACCGATACCGCCATCGAGTACTTTCAGTGAACGATATACTTCGACAGTGAAATCCACGTGTCCCGGGGTATCGATAATGTTGAAACGTGTACCTTTCCAGTAACAGGTTACCGCAGCTGACTGGATGGTAATACCGCGCTCGGCTTCCTGCGGCATGAAGTCAGTGGTTGATTCGCCATCGTGTACTTCACCGATTTTGTGAATCATACCGGTGAGCTTCAGGATACGCTCGGTGGTAGTTGTTTTTCCGGCATCTACGTGGGCGA
>CAZDYY010000036.1:0-521 GCA_964509745.1 uncultured Legionella sp.
ACAGGTATTGTCTTCAGTTTCGTTGAAAATCAGTCAATGGTAAAGTCCTTATTTGACTTGTGTGCAATTTTTTCAGGAAATACAATAACGCTGAATAACATCAATTCCTGAAGGATAACCAATTGAACTCGCTCAAGTCATCAATATTTGCTACCCCCCTGGGACCTGTGATAACCATCGCAGATGACGACTGTCTCTACTTTCTGGCGTTTGCTGACTCGCGTGGCATTGACCGGGAAGTTGCGCGACTGGAAAAGCGGTGTGGTTCAGCTATCACTTCGGGTGTGACCGCAGCAGGGGCATCCATTGAAATGGAGCTCACCGCCTGGTTTGCAGGGCAATTGAGAGAGTTTACAACCCCGATCGGTTTGTCAGGGAGCCCTTTTCAAAGAACGGTCTGGCATGCGTTATGCCAAATCCCTTATGGCGAGACACGAAGCTATGCCGAACAAGCGCAATCTATTGGACGACCAACTGCATATCGCGCTGTAGCCAATGCGAATGGAGCCAATCTGCTGTCA
>CAZDYY010000036.1:531-9397 GCA_964509745.1 uncultured Legionella sp.
TTATTCCCTGTCATCGAATTATTACCAGCGATGGAAAATTGGGTGGTTATGGTGGAGGGGTTGACCGAAAACAGTGGTTGCTTGAACATGAAAGGCGAAATATCAACAGTATTGGTTAAGCAACCAGGTGACACTGGTGCCAGTCGGATGAGTCACCTGAAATCCTGTTATGCTTCCAGCTGCCATTGAACCGCATTGTGAAACCAGTTTGTCTTGATTTTGTGGGTAATGGTCATGTTTTTGAATGATACCAGACTGGCAATTACTTTGGAGGAGAAGTAATACGTGTTTTGCCGGGTGTTAATGGTAAATTCCCGGTCCTTGCCACATGTGTAGCTCAACTCAAGTTCAGCGCCGTTGCAGGTATTCAGAAGAATGGGACTGGTTGAGGAATATGCAGGAATGTATTTTGGTATGCTGCCGCCGAAATAGAATTCCCCGTCCAGGAGTTGATAGCTTTTCAATGTACACAAGTATGAAGAAGCATTGTCGATGGTGATATTTAAAGTATTTTGATCGTCATTTGTAACCGGCCAGGCTAGTCCGGAAAGATTTATTCCCATTAAACCCAGAAACAGAATTAATTTCATGAAAGACTTCCTTTTGGTGGTGATACAACAGGCGCAATATACCACGGTTGCAGAATGGAAAGAAGGTCTTTTTTATACAATAATCGCTCTTTATGTCTATAATTAACTCAGGAGTGGGATAAATGGAGACTTATCATGAACACAATCTTTTTAGCCACCGTGATTGGCTGGTATCTGGTGATTTTCAGTCTGTTCGTGTTTTTCAAACATGAGTACATGAAATCCGTGGTGAAAGACATCATGACGAACCGCGGGCAATTTTTTATTGTTGCGGTAATGACCCTCATTCTAGGGTTGTTGATGGTGACAAGCCATAATGTCTGGGTGATGGGCTGGCCTGTGATCATTACCATCTTTTCCTGGCTGGTACTGATCGGCGGGTTGATTCGGCTGTTTTGTCCGGATACCGTGCACAAGGTCTGGAAGTCAATGTTTGACGACCGGATAGTGACCAATGTTATTGCGGTTGTGATATTGATTATTGGTTTGTATTTGTTGTTGCATGTTTATCATGTTCAGGTTTTGATTAGATAATCATGCATGAAGTATATTTGATCATCAATCCCTGATTGAATTTATGTTAAACTTGTCGTTAATTTAAAAATCAGGTGCTGGATATGATCAAAGCAGGACAATTTAATCAACTCAAGGTAATACACGAAGTCCCGTTTGGGGTTTATCTGGATGGTGATGAATGGGGTGATATCCTGTTGCCATCCAGGGTTGTTCCCAGGGGGACCAAAGTAAACGATTTGCTGGATGTGTTTATCTATTTTGATTCGGAAGACAAGGTGATAGCCACCACGTTGCGTCCTCGGGCTATACTGGATACCTGCGCATGTCTGAAGGTGATTGATGTGAATGCCGTTGGTGCGTTTCTTGACTGGGGACTGGACAAGGACTTGCTGGTGCCGAGGCCGGAGCAACAGCGGCCGATGGAAACAGGCAAGTCTTATATTGTTTACCTCAAGCTGGATAACAAGGGGAGAATCATTGCCAGCTCCAAAATCGATCATTTCCTCGATAAAACGCCTGCTGATTACAAGCCATGGGATGAGGTGGATGTGCTGGTTGGTCAATCCACAGAATTGGGCACCAAGGTGATTATTAACGACCAGCACTGGGGCTTAATCCATACAACAGATATTTTTCAGACCCTGAGTTATGGGAAACGTTTGCGTGGTTTCATTAAAGCTGTGCGTGCAGATGGTAAAATCGATGTTGCGCTTCGAAAAATGGGACAAGGCGGTGTGGTGGATTTGGCGGGGCGCATACTGGCTGATTTATCCCGTTCGGGTGGGTTTTTACCGTTGCATGATAAAAGCTCCTCGCTGGAAATTATGCGTACCTTTGGTGAGAGTAAAAAGAATTTCAAGCGAGCGATTGGCCAGCTTTACAAGCAGGGAGATATCGACATTGAGCCAAACGGGATTCGGTTGCGATGCAAGGATGATGCATGTTGAGCCGGGCTAAATACCGCTGGATGTTGCTGTTGATTCCACTCGTAATACTTGCCTGGTTGTTTCAGCGTCATTTGCCTTCTTTAATTGGCAGCTTGTCATCTTTTGGTGCGTTGGCGCCAATGGGTTTTTTGCTATTATTTTGCCTGACCAGCATATTATGCATTCCTGTCGTTCTGCTGGTTCTTGCCGGTGGCGTGTTATTTGGCCCCGTTGCCGGAACGATATTGAATGTCATGGGTGCAACGGCAGGCGCTGTCTGTGGTTTTTGTATCAGTCGTTACTGGCGCAAGGGTAAAAGCAATGCTATTGGAAATATCCGCATTCAAAATCTGATAACACAGGTTGAAAACAAAGGCTGGAAGTCAGTGGCGTTACTGCGCTTGACGCCAGCCGTTCCCTATAATCTGGTTAATTATGCCCTGGGGTTAACCCGCATCAGGTTGAGTCATTATGCATTGTCTACGATGATTTTTATTATACCAAACAAAGTCATTATTACCTGTTGCGGGTATTATGGGGTAAATATTTTAGAGTATGCTCGCGTGATGCAGTTTTTTCGGCGTATGATGTATTAAATTATTCTGTACGGTACGATGTTTAAAGCTATCGTTGATCTCCGCTATCATGTTTCCGATTTACAAGCTCCGTTCATATATTTACCGTTTATTTTCAGCGCCTATTCCAGGCCCCCCGGTGGATTTTTGAAAGCACAATATTTCATCTTTATAACCCACATTCCGCACCTGAATTCTGAATTACGTCGTTCCCGCCCGCTCTGAGTTATCGACGTAGCCAACACTTGCAAGCGGGAATCTATAACCACACTTGAACGAAGTGACCTTCTGCACCTGATGTTATAAATACACTCTCCAGTACCGTTCTCCAAAGCAATCAAGAATAATTTTGTGCCTGTCATTCAGATTCAAAATAACCTTTACATCCTCCCCAACAGTGAGTTCATGAACACCTGTGAAACATGAAAAGATCCACTTGGCTGTTGGATTTTGTGTTGGCTTTTTCTTCATATCCGGGAAGAACATATTTTTTTCCCGTATATGCTGGAAGATTCACTTTTCTTTCACCAAAAGTGAGTAATTGATCAAAATCGGTGAATCAGCAGAGATTTGCTTCGTTCAAGTGGGGTTATAGATTCCCGCTTGCAAGTATCGGCTTCGTGGATAACTTAGTGCGGGCGGGAACGACGTAATTCAGAATTCAGGTGCGGAATGACGGGTTACCATTTTGCATGTTCCTTATGCTCAAGTATTTATTTTCATCGAAAGCGTATCACGTTAGCGTATCATGTTATAGAAACGTATCGCTAAAAATAGATCTGGACGGTACGCCAGCAAGAAATACGTTTGTTTTAAGCTTGTTAGTTATTTCTTTGGGTCCACAAATATATACCTGTAAATTATTGGGATTATGGATGTGTGTTAAAATCCGTTGATCAATCAACGCCTCCGGGTAGCGTCCCTGACTGTTGAGTACGCAAGGATCATAGTGAAAATTATTAAATATCGCATCAAGGGTTTCAAGCTCCTCGCTATAATAAATGTCCTCATCAATACATCCGCCATGTACAAGCGTCACATTGCCCTTATGTCCTTGACAAAGAGCACTCTTGATAATGCCAAGCAAGGGTGCCAAACCTGTCCCCGTGCCTGCCAACAACATGTTAAATGATAATTTGTGCGGGTTATAATAAAAGCATCTACCAAAAGGACCTCTAAGTCTGACTTGAGTATTTATTGTAGCTGTGTTTTGTAGCCACTGACTCATGGCGCCGTTTTCGACGGTCTTGATATGCAATTCTATGTAGTTATCTTGACTTGGGATATTGGCAATGGAGTAACTTCGGGTGATTTCTTCTGAATTGATTAAATTAAGATATTGACCCGGCGTCCAATCACCCGGATTATCGATCGCGAGATTTATTTTTAATACATTATAGTTCAATCGCGCAATATTGGTGATCGTTGCGTTTATATCGCATTCAGCCGTATCAGGTGGTTCAAGATCAAGACTTGATGTGGGCCTGGCCATGCAGGCCAGGAAATAGCCTTGGGCTTTCAAGGGCTCAGGAAGCCCTTCCTGCCAGGAGTGTTGAATCAAACCATTCCTGGACTTGATTAAACACGACTGACAAATGCCTGCCCGGCATGAATTGGGATAATCAATCCCATGGCGCATGAGGCAAGTTAGTATTGTTTCATCACTTTCTACTATATACGGTTGGCTTTTAAAGGTGAGTGTACTCATAAAACTATCGATTCAAAACGTCGGAACGCACACTATTGGCAATAGCTGCGACTTCCTGTATATCATCGTTACCTACACCGAGCTCTGTTAATGTCGCACCCAAAAGTTCAATAATGGCATCTACATGTGAATCGTTTAATCCATTTTTTACCAAATGACGATGTCCTTCTCGCATGCTTTTTCCTGTATAATGGTTGGGTCCACCAAAAACCATTGTTAAAAATCCCTTTTGTTTGATGATCTGTTGTTCCATGTCAACACCATCAAAAAAGCCATTGACTCGTTGATCAGTGAGTACTTTTCGATAGAAAATATCAACGGCGGCATTAACTGCGTCTTGACCACCAAGACGTTCATAAAGGGATGCGGTCATAATATATACTCCATTTTTCATAAGATACATTTAAAATGTATCTTATGAAAAGAAATAACAGGAGTCAATCTAAAATGTCAGGAATTTTATGCAATTAACTCAATTTACTGATTATTCTTTACGAGCTTTAATTTACATCGCACTGAAAAAGAATACGTGCACCATTAAAGACATCACAAGTGCTTACATGATTTCAAGCAATCACATGAATAAAATAATTCATAATCTGGCTAAATTGGAGATTATTAATACTGTTCGTGGTAAAAACGGGGGAATTACTCTCGCAGTCAACCCTGAAAACATTAATTTGGGTGCTTTGATATTAAAGCTCGAATCAAATTTTGACTTGGTACCTTGTTTTAATAAAGAAAAAGCAAATTGTTGCATTGCGCCTGTATGTAAGTTGAAACATGTTCTTTATGAGGCGCGCAAAGCATTTATGAATGTTTTGGATCAATTTACCCTGGCGGATGTTTTGCACAATCACTCCGAATTAAATGCATTATTAAACATTCGATATTAACAGGTTTAAACCCATGATGAAGCAAATTAAATTCCAGGTCTGAATGCTCGCAACGGGATTTTAAAAATCAGATTAAAAACTATGCCACCTCCCTGTTAGCGGGAGGTGGTACATGTGAAACAAGGTTTAAAGTTTTGCATTGCCAATCGCTTTAACAACTTCAGCAAGGACACTGCCAATTAACTCAGCTCCACCTATCAGAACAGGGCCCAATTGCGCGCACATACTCATCATGGCTCCAGCAACTTCAGCTCCTCCCTTGCCGATGTCTTTACCAACACCGCTTTTGCCAACCGCTTTAACCGTGCCCATAATCAAATCACTGCAACTATTCATCATCCCAACCAGTGGTTTAACCATTGCCTCGAGTCCCTGTATTGCATGTTTAGAGTCCAGATCCGGGGCATTATGCAGCGCATGGCCTATCGAGTGGGTCAGGTCTTTGGCGTGATCACGCAATGATCCAGCCAGACTGGCCATTTGTTCGAATGGAACAGCTGCTCCGTTTTTCATGGTTTTCATGGCTTCTCGCATCGACTTGGCTATTTTACCCATATTGACAGCGGGGATGCTCGCACTGTACCCAATTTTCTTGCCTGCAATATTAACATGTTCGCCGAATTTTAAACCATGCCTGGATACATCGACATGTGAATCGCTACCAAACGTTAAACCACCAATATTTGTTTGCTGCGACCGGGAACTCGAAAGACCACCAGGTCCAATTGATTGAGCGGAGCTTTTTGATTGTTTGAAAATGCCCCCGACATTAACATTGCTGCTTGAGGCATCACTTACCCCGCTGCGACCAATCGATGATGCGTTAGTGCTTCCGGCGCTAAAACCCGGGAGATTTACGCCAGCATGTGTTTTTCCCTGCAAATTTCCTTTATGTATGCCTGCTGCTCCACCCAAATCGATTGGTGGTTTATTTTTTCCGCCCATGATTATCCCCTATGTGGTGTAATTATAATACCATTAGCATTATTTTAGATCACACACAAGGGAAAGCAAATTATACTTTTTCGTTTCGTTTCGCCAGCACCCATGGTACCAGCACAAACAGCAGCATCCCGCCAGCAAGAAATGTTTCAAAAAAGGCTACATTATCAATCGGGATTTGTGATGGAGGAGCAAACCCTATCAATGTGGTCAGGAGGCAACAAATGAGTCCTGTGCCGGAAACAATCCACATGCCCCAGTTGCCACCCGGAATTTTATATGAACGGTGTTGATTCGGGTGACTGTATCGGAGTTTGATTGCTGCGGCAAACATGAAGATGTAGGCGAGCAACGCCAGTTGCGCACACATGACGCTTAATATCCAGTAGGCGGCGTTGACGGATTCTATAAAAATCATCACCGTGCTTAACATGGTGAAAATCAGGCCCTGGGTTATCAGGATAACCGTTGGTGCACCGTGACGGTTCATGTGTGAAAACTGGCGGGGCAGACAGCCATCGTGCGCCGAGACCAGTAGTCCTTTG
Organism: uncultured Legionella sp.; assembly: GCA_964509745.1. GTDB lineage: Bacteria > Pseudomonadota > Gammaproteobacteria > Legionellales > Legionellaceae > DDPF01. The sequence continues at coordinate 7,230 of CAZDYY010000036.1, forward strand.
GTGGGGCCAATAATCCAGGCAGAAAGGCCACTCACGCCACCCAGAATAATCAATCCTGCAGTGAGCTGGGTCATCCAGGACATATTGTAGGCTTTGAAAAATATGGCATAGGCGTCAATCAGGCCTGATACAACACTGAGCGCATCAATAGGAACCACAATGACAATTGCCAGTGAGCCAAGCACCAGCGTGGAGAAAATAATGATCGTTGACCATGCCAGTGCGCGCGGATAATCACGCTGCGGGTTTTTTACTTCTTCAGCGTGAATGGCTGACATTTCCATGCCAAGCAATCCAAACAATACTCCGGAGAATAATGATAAATTACCAATGGAGCTGAAATCAGGCAGCCAGGCTGTGGCATGCGAGAGTTGTGTCGGGTTGCCCTGTATCAGCCAGATGATGCCTAAAACGGTAATACCAATCATCGGCAGGATGGTTCCCAGGGACGCGCCAAGGATGCTGATGATGCTCGATACCCGCATGCCAAAACAATTGAGCAAGGTAAACAACCAGAACAGGCAAACCGTGGTGCCCCATAAATAGTATTTATTATTGGCCAGTTGAGGCTCGAATAGATAAGCCAGGGTCGCGGCAATAAACGCAAGGATGGTGGGGTACCATACTACGTTATATATCCACTGTAACCAGATGGTAATGAAGGCAGCCCGGCGGCCAAATGCTTCTCGCACCCATACATAAATACCGCCAGTGTTTGGCCATGCAGTAGCCAGTTCAGCTGCGACCAGGGCTACGGGAATGAAGAAAACAAACGCTGCAACCAGATAGTAGGATACCAGTGAAAAACCAAGCTTTGCGGTGATTGGTAATGTGCGCAGACTGTCTACAGCAATTACGTTGATCATCACGAGTGAAAAGACACTCAGGACTTTTTTTGGTGGACGCACTTGAAACCCTTAAAATAAAACTTATCAATAAAAATGTATCTGAATAAACGGTTTCCCGCGGACATGCCGCGGGATGCCGGATGTTACTTCAAATTACGCAAAACATACTGCAAAATCCCGCCATGACGGTAGTATTCAATTTCATTGGCTGTATCAATTCGACAAAGAACCGGAATACTTTCTTCCTTGCCATCTTTGCGTGTGATGATCATTTCAAGGTGATCGCCCGGTTTCAGGTTATCATCTACGGGAATACTGATTCGTTCGCTTCCATCAAGCCCCAGCGTTTGTCGGGTGGTGCCTTCCATGAACTGCAATGGCAGCACGCCCATGCCAATCAGGTTGGAACGATGAATTCGCTCGAAACTCTCCGTGATAACCGCTTTCACACCCAGTAAACGGGTACCCTTTGCGGCCCAGTCACGTGACGATCCGGTACCATATTCCTTTCCTGCAATCACCACCAGGTCTTGATGAGCCGCCTGATACAGCATGGCTGCATCATAAATTGGCATCGCTTGACCGGTGGGTTCATAACGTGTAAACCCTCCGGTAACATCGGGCGTCATTTCATTGCGAATCCGGATATTGGCAAATGTTCCCCGCATCATCACATGATGATTTCCGCGTCGTGATCCATAGGAGTTAAAGTCTTTTTCCTGCACGCCTTTTGACTTGAGGTATATTCCGGCAGGAGAACTGGCTCGGATAGAACCGGCGGGTGAAATATGGTCCGTCGTGATCGAGTCACCGAGGAGTGCAAGAATATATGCCTGATTTACAGGGAGAATCGGCTCAGGTGTTGCGCTCATATCCTCGAAAAACGGGGGATGCTGAATATATGTTGATTTTTCATTCCATGCATATGTTTTGCTACTGCCTGTCTTGATGGCTTGCCATTCTGAATCACCCTGAAAGACATTGGCGTATTCATTTCGGAACATACTGCCGGTTAATTTGGCAACTTCCAGTGCGATTTCATGGTTGCTGGGCCAGATATCCTTCAGAAAGATCTCATCACCATTATCATTTTTACCCACAGGTTCCCGGCTTAAATCAACGCGTGTTGTCCCACAGAGGGCATATGCAACCACCAGCGGGGGAGAGGCCAGCCAGTTGGCCCGTACCTGGGGATGCACCCGGCCTTCAAAGTTCCGGTTACCTGAAAGCACGGCACTCACGATAAGATCATGGCTGGTAATGCATTCGCTGATAGCATCCGGTAACGGACCTGAGTTTCCAATGCATGTGGTGCAGCCA
>CAZDYY010000037.1:0-9382 GCA_964509745.1 uncultured Legionella sp.
GCATACCCTGTAAATCAAATCAGTCCACTCGCACCAAAACCCCCGACACCTCGAGCAGACAGGCTATAACCAGGCCCGGGCGCTCTGGATTTGTTGACAATTTTGTCGTGACGGCAGCTGTACTCTTCCAGCAACGTATGACAGGCCAGATAATCTGACAGTCTGTCCGGGAATTTTTTAATTTTATCGTCAATCATGTCAAATAAATTCTTGCCATTAAAAATCTTCTGGTGAAGATCGACCTTCACAACATCGAGAACAGGATGCTCAATAAGCATCTGTAAATCAATCGCTTCTCCATACATCGCAATACGTCGAATTAACTGTTCATAATCTGCCTTTCGGGGTTTTATGACCGGTAAATGATATTTGAAAAACAGTTCACAAATCGGCATTGCCGGTATAACCGGCACAATAATATTTGGAGGAAGTGCATATAACTGCCTCAATCGCTCTCGTTGACTATGCAATGCCTTCCCTACTTCCGTCCAAAACCTGTCATATGAAACATCAGGAGACAAACCTCGCTGGATATTTGGGTGTTGATACATGCGTGTATACTCATCGTTCCATTGAAAGGCATAATACAACATCTGCACTTTTTTAATAAACAATGACTCATCATGTGACATGTCAATGGCCATATCTGTGATATCAGGTTGAAAATATGGCACATACTGCGCCGGAATAAATTCATATGGAAAATTGATCTCATCCAGCCTGGATCTGTTTCCCTGAATGCCATCAGAAATGAATTGGAGTTTGGCAATACCTTTGTATTTGCACATCATAAATATCCTGGCCAGATTGTGTATCAGAAAAGTGTGCGGCTGGGGGGTATCCTTGATTGCACAAAGAATGTCCTCCAATTCCTCGTTTTCCGGTATTTCAAAGAACTTCAAATCCCGCAATGTCTCTGTCAAATCCTCCAGAATATCATCTACTGGTTCCGCCTTGTTTTTCAAATCAGCAAAGGTATCTTGTAAAATGCTGCAAAACTCCTCGGTATAGATCATATACTCAAGATTATTAGAACCCGGCCCTGACCCAAACTCGTAAGTAATATCCAGATACAACATATACACCTATACTAAATTTACGTACATCGATTACTCCATAGACAAAACTTACCTGGATTTCATTGAATCCGACTTCCCATGCGCCGAAAACGCGTTGTATACCATTGGCAGAATGGATACGACAATGATTCCCAATACTACATAGTGAAAATTTTCCTGCACCACCGGTAGATTTCCAAAGAAATAACCAGACCACATCATCAAGGTAACCCAGGCAAATCCCCCCAGAAAGTTATACCAGGCAAACACGCCGAAATTCATCCAGCCAACCCCGGCTACAAAAGGGGCAAATGTCCTGATAATCGGGACAAACCGGGACAACACAATGGTCATGACACCATGTTTATTAAAGTATTCATGGGTCTGGTCGAAATATTTCTTCTTTAATATCCAGCCATCCCTCTCATACACTTTCGGGCCAATGAATCGTCCGATAAAATAATTCACAATATTCCCGACAATGGCTGCAACCAGCAATAAACCATACAGAATGAAAATATCAAAACACCCGCGCGCAGCAAGGGCCCCCGCGGCAAACAGCAGGGAATCACCCGGGAAAAATGGCGTGACAACAAACCCTGTTTCCATAAAAATAACACAAAACAGGATCACATAACTCCAGTTCCCGAATTGATGAATGATGGTCAGCAGATGCTGATCGATATGTAAAAACAGATTCATTAAAGCACTGATATTCTGCATTATTTCGTGTAGCAATTGAATCTCTCCTCTCAATTGTTGACTGGCGAAGACGCAAGATTCAGAACCGGGTAATCAGTATACCCTTTCGCACTTCCGCCATAAAATGTCGACTGATCACCCTGATTCAGCGCTGCATTGATTTTAAACCGGCTGACCAAATCCGGATTTGCAATGAAAGGCCGCCCAAAGGCAACGAGGTCGGCATATCCGCTTGAAATCGCTTCAATGGCCATATCACGGGTATACCCGTTATTAACCATCCAGGCACCATTGAATTCTTTTCTGAGTAACTGAAAATCAAATCCCTGAACATCGCGTGGACCTCCAGTGGCACCTTCAATCACATGAATATATGCCAGATTTAATTGATTTAGCTCCCGAACAAGGGGGAAATATACCGATGCGGGTGAGCTATCCAGAGTACCATTGGCAGGACTTACCGGAGACAATCGAATCCCGACTCGACTGGCGCCAATCTCCGCAATAACTGCTTCTGTCACTTCCAGTGCAAAACGCAATCGATTGGTGACTGAACCGCCATAACGATCTGTTCTTTGATTGGATGAATCGGAAAGAAATTGTTGTATGAGATACCCGTTGGCTGCGTGAATTTCAACCCCGTCAAATCCTGCATCGATTGCATTCCGCGCCGCCTTGCGATAATCAGCAACAATGCCTGGGATTTCATTCAGAGCAAGGGCACGTGGTGTACTGATTTCTGCGAAGGTGCCATTTTCAATAAATGTCTTCAAACCAGCAGGAATCATGGCTGAAGGTGCAACGGGCAAGTTCCCGTCTGGCTGCAAGGTTGGATGTGAAATACGACCTACATGCCAGAGCTGCGCAAACATAGTTCCGCCTTTGGCATGCACCGCATCCGTAACCATCCGCCAGCCAGCCACTTGTTCCGGTGAATAGATTCCAGGAGTCCAGGCGTATCCCTTGCCTGTAGGTGATATTTGTGTTGCTTCTGAAATAATCAAGCCTGCTTCTGCCCGCTGGGAATAATATTGCGCATTTAATGCCTGCGGCACATCTGTTCCGTGCAGCGCCCTGTTTCGGGTTAAAGGAGCCATAACCAGCCTGTTTTTTAGTATCAAACCACTCAGATTAAATGAATCAAACAAAACCGCTGGATCACTGCTCATTATAAATACTCCATTACACTGGATCCTGTTAAAAATCCCGATTATTAATGTTCAATGGTATAACACCGGGTCGCACTTTGGAAACAAATGCATTACCGTCAATATAAAACCGTAATAACCGATGAGCCAGTCTTTGGCATCAGCCAAACCAGGTAGTCCGAGTTACTAGCCCTTATATTCAAACAACTGATCAAATTAACAGCATTCATGTTATCATATCGTTTTTTTTTCGACTGCTGGTGAAGAATGTAAAACTCAGATGATTTAACAGAAACAATTTTCGGGTCAATAACAAGCCCTGTTGATAACAAATATGAGATAAAAAAAACACACTCGCTTTCAAGTATAGATGAATGGGCAACCACACCTTCAGATTCACCAGGTCCACTGTCAGATGGTCAACTTTCTGGACTGGCAACGCCACTAAACGCCCCAACCCCGCCACTATTACCACCCTTGGTACAACAGCCAGTACACAAGAAATTTACAGGCAAACCAAACCAGTCAGGTTATGATCCGCGGAAATTTACGCCATCACCAACGATCTGAAAAACATCGTTCGTGCCCTTTTCAGATCCACCGTCGATGAAATAACCTGAAACCCTAGCGTAGACTAAACGTAATCACTGACGCATCTTTCATTTCTTTAAGCTGTTCAAGCATGCGGGGCTTGTAACGATCATATAGCCCCCTGTTTACAGTCAGATCAGCTGCTTCCAAAATCACCTGGTATTGTTCTATGGATAACTTATCTTCTTTATCCACTGGTTCGTAGTCAGCAGCCATATCACATATTTGTACTGCAACCTGACGGCGTTTTTCTTCTGTTTTTTTCTTCGCCATCGCTGTTGTGCAGATTGAAAGTATGTGTGTGTAATTAACCAGTTTGTTCAGGGCGATAGCCAGACCTGCCCTTTGAACAGCAATCATGAACTCTTTCATTGACTGGCGTTCTGAACCTTCAGTCTCCATCAATTTTAACAGATATGTTTTTGCAGCCGAGATGTGGGCAGATGCGCCGTCAAAATCCAGTGGTTTGGTGTTGACAATTTTATTGCCGAAATAAAGATGGGCCATATACAAACCAATATTATAGTTGGGGTGCCCGGGCAACTTTTCCAGCTGATCAATAACCTGTTGACACAGTCGACCAACCTCATCATGCAAGTTTGCCCTTGAAGCGGCAAAAATTCGGGGCAGATAATTTTGTAAATTGAATTCAGCCGGAACCGGCTCAGCGCCACTTTTCTTTGTGCTTGCCGGTGCCGCTGCAGGCATCCCGGCAGGCTTCGGTTGGTTCCTTGCTTTCGGAGTAGCCCTACTTCGTTCAGCAAAAAAACCACATGAACTGCCGGCCGCAACGACGGGCTTGGTTATACCTCGCCGTGTATCGAAGCGCTGCTGATAATCATCAAGAACTGTTTTGTTATGAACCTGTTCTGCAGCCCCCAGGATGCAACGATACTGGGGCTCACTCAGCTTTATTCCATTGGGTGCTGGATTGGCGCAGGAATATGCAGCGGCTATATTACACACATTGTTCGCAGCTTTCATACAATCCGCATCGAGTTGTTTCTCTTGTTTACTGGTCAATGAAGGTCGAATGCTGTCTTGATTGTTATACTGATTGAGTTCCTCAATCGCCTGCTTCAAACGGCTGGGCAGATCGTAATTTTCATCTTTAACCGGGTTATTGGCCAAATCACCCGATCTGCTATCCTGCTCTTCACAGGGTTTCACTACCGTCTCGTCACATTCTTGCGGCTTTTTTTTCTTTCGTCGAGCCGGTTTTTTCCGGCCAGGCAAATCAACCGGCTTATCCTGAGCCGGTGGCGGTTCAGGAGGAGGTAAAACAGTCTCCACCGATCCAATAATATGTTCAAGTATTGGCGAAATCCCCTGCAACTCCACAACAGAAGCGGTGACATTGTTCTGATCACCTTTATCTTGCCAGGTCGCAGCCAGACGCTGAATATATTGAATATCCTCTTCAATTTGGTCAAAAAACCCGGTTCTTTTATGCCATATACAGGATGTAAACGGGTACTTGTCAATAAAATATTGCCGCAAGCTGGATGGATCAGGATCCCGCCCGGCAATATCCTTCCAGTGCAGGGCACAATACAACAAGGCAGGTGAATGAACCCGTTGTTCCTTGTCCAGGTTCATCATCAAATACTTCGTCAGTCTTTTATCCTGGTCTGACGCCAGGGTATTCATATGATCAAAAACGGACTCAAACAGGTTCAAACGATCCAGCTGTTGCAGATTTTCAACCGCATGTCCCGATTTCAGCAAAGACGCGATTTCCTGGTACAGGCGGTTGGGACGAATCAACCCGGGTTGGTTAAACAGGTTTTCACGATTTTTTACGAATATGCCATGCAATGCCTCGACAATCTCGCTGGATAAAGAAAACACGGGTTCTTCAGTCAGCAGACGAATCATCCGGAATATCACACTGGGATCCTTTCGAAACGGAGCCTCACCAAGGCCCACCAACCGGATTTTTTTATCTGTGAAATCTTTCAGGGTCTGTTCAAACGGGGTCTCCGTTTCGCCTGTAAGTACATTGTGATACAACGCGCCGACTGTAAAATCCAGTCGCTCGGCATGATCGTGAATGGTGACTTCCTCGGGCAAAATATTCCAGTCAATATCATTCCCTCCCCAGTTTGATTTCAGAGTGGTGGTTACATAATCTCCTTCTTTATCATACGGTGTCAGCGGGTTCCCGTTTTGGCCATTAAACTCTTTGAGTATCTTCGCCACCAGCGCCTGGGCATCTGAACAGTTTAATCCAAAGATCACAACATCCAAATCACCTGGTGAAGTTTTATAATTGTGACTACCATAGATACGCAGGCTACATGAGGATGGAAGTTCCCTGGCAATTTGCCGTATTTTATCCCTTCCTGGAGCCCAGGCAGGGTCTGTTACACAACCTGGATTACAATTAATAACCGATATTAATGCCTTCTGGCCAGATGTTGTAAATACCATTTTTAGCTCAATTGCGTCTAATTCATACATTTTTAAAAACCGGACTGTAACATTAAATTAACACTGAGTACATTATGTTACAATGCGGCAAAAAATACCGGCGGACCAACATGAATCGTCAACGAATCTCTACACCAGTTAGTGGCAGGTATGGCCATATCTATGGGTATATCTGGAAAAATATGCCCGATAAACTAAAGCAAGGGTCACAACATCCTGAGGACATGCCTGTCGCAATCAAAAAGCCAACGAATGCACCGAATTCAATTAAATATCTTCAAAATGAAATTGATATACTCCAACAACTGGAACATCCAAACATCGTTAAATATCTGGGGAGATTGAGAAGCCAAAATTCCTGCTGGCTGATTATGGAACGAATCATGGGTGGTGATTTGCATACCCTGCTGAAGGAACAACCAGATTCTGTTTCCCCCTTGCGACAGCTTTCAATTTTACTGGATATCGCACGGGCGGTTAACTATTTACACTGCCGGCAAATCATACATCGGGATATTAAACCCCGAAATATTCTAATCGAACGGCAAGGGGAAGCTATCATTGCAAAACTATGCGATTTTGGCTTTGCAGTACCACTGGTCAATACCGATGAACTGAAAAGAATAAAGGGAACCGTGCATTATATGGCACCAGAGATACTCAACTCTACCATGCCTCACTCTGAAAAATCTGATATATTTTCTCTGGCAATCACCATGTGGATGTTGGCAAGCAAACGCAAACCCTATGAATCTATTAGAACCAGAGAAGGCTTAAGCGAGCATTTGTCCACTGGCTACCGCGAGGAAATACCTGAAGATACATTCGCTGATTTTGCCGAATTAATCATTGATTGCTGGGATACCATACCGAACAAGCGACCTCTGGCAGAGGAAATCATCAATCGGCTGACGGATATGACATTCAAGCGTGAACTATATTACCTTGCCTGCAATAGCATGGATTTGACAGAAACCAGAAAGGCTGAACTTCAATCTTTCCTGTTCCGTCATCCGGATTATCTGACCCGGGATATAAATGGCTCCGGGTTTACCGTTCTGCATTATGCATTCTGCGAAAACAATCAATCCCTGATTAATGAACTGATGAATCATCCCCGGTGGGACAACCTTGCAAAAACCAGAACAACACACAATTACTCATTGTTCGATGTCATCGCACTGAATGGTTATGAACAATATTATGACCTGCTGAAGCCAGCGGTAGAAGGCCCGCCTGCGCTCAGGAAGGCCTTAAGGATTGCTGCAGTGGAGAGTGATTCTGGCAATACAGGATTTTGCAGACGGCTGCTGGCAGATGGTGCCCAATTCAGGCCTGGGGGCAAAACTGCTGAAAGACTGGCCAAACTCGGATTGTTTGCCAGTCCGGAACCCGCTCCTGTCTTGACTGAAGTGCAGGATGATGAAGAGATTGATGCAAAAGGCATGGCCAATAGTGTTTTTGGGCGAAGCACGAGGAAACGACGATAAGGTTATTTCATAAAGTCACGCCATTCTCAACTTTCCGAATCCCCGCGGCTCAGACCGCGGGACCCATATCGACCCTCTCGCATCCCCTTACCCCCTGCCCTCCGTCTTGCCTGCTGGTAATCCTGAATTACCTGAACAAAATGTAACGACATAGCTGGTTGAATTGGTTCCTGTTTGAGTTCCATTTGTGCAGGTGAACTTGCTTGTGGTGTCGTCAAAAGGATACACATAAATTGACGGACAGGCTTGTTTTAACCATTGAATCCCACCCTGAATGTTTTGTATCCAATGGGAATCAACATGGCCAGCCGGGCATTGTTCAGAGGTAACATTTGCACCGATGGAAACATTACCAATTGTTTGCGATGGCTTCCACCAGTCCACACATCCACAGCATTGATTTGTGCTGGCAGGCGGTATGCCGGTATAAGAAGGCGTATAGCAAGATGCATAGATAGGACCAGTGTACCCTTTCGCTACATGACAAGCCATTAACGACGTGTAGGTATTGCCATAAGGATCAGTTGCCAAATTAAAGTTTGCAGGCAAGGGAGTGCTGCAGTTAAGTCCAGCTTTCACATCTGCAGGTAGATTTGTCGACTGGGTGCACAACTGGTTTGGTGTCCAGTAACCCTGGAAATGTCCACATTTCGGCTCACTGATCGCCGCATTGGGCACCGGTTGGCTCAAGCCGCAAATCTCGCCGGAAAGGCAACTGGTGCAAGGATTTCCTGAACCACCGCCAACAAAATAATAATAAGGAACAGAAGAAGACGGTTGAGCAGGAACGGTTGCTGTATCCCAGTTACATGCGCCAAAACCATTCGTTGCAGTAAAATTACCCGGGGTTCCACACGAATAACCGTCAGGTGTAGCAGGAATATCATTGGCTGGCGTGGTTTGATCGATGTAATAGTAAGGTTGCATGGAGATTGGGATGTGGAATCCATTGATGACTTCGCCATCATAACTATCCACCCCTTTGGTTAACATGGTGATTTCAACCTGCGTAGCTGGCTGGTTAAAGCCTTTACTGGCCAAACAAGGACCTGTACCACCATTACCACACACGGCCTGTGTGCAGTTCTTGCCAGTCGAATCACATCCCGTCATTGCAGAAATGTTGCCACTCCATTGTATTCCACCAATATCATTGGCGGGAATCGTCACGTAATCCGTATCTCCAGAGAGTAATGCGCCATTCGTGGTTCCGGTATAGTTTATCCAGAAGCAGCCACTGTCTGTACTGACCGTACCGGTTCCGCATGGAGATGAAGCGCCATTCAGGGAATAACCGACCGCAAATCCGCAATTGTTGACCAGTTTAATGGTTCGTTCTGTAGGCAGCGTGGCTATCACCGTACCTGATGTATCCGCAGTTGCAATCTCGGTGAAAGGGCCTGAGTTCGAAGCTGAATAGCTCAATGTCGCCTCCAGTTTGTAGGTCAAAGGAGGACTGGGTGGTGTTCCGGTGGGGGCGGTGAAATTGCTGTAGACACTGCAAGCTGCAAAATTATCAGGAAGTGATGCGATACAATTATTTTGCGTAATACCACATTCGGGCGTGGTGTCAGTCAATGATGATGGGCAGGAACCACTATGCCCTCCGTTATCACTCCAGGTTAATACAACGGTTGGCGTAGGACTGGACGGGAAATAATAAGTCGTATTCGAACTGGTATTGGTGAACAGGAATTCTATCCCGCCGGGAGTACCCGAGATCACTTGCCCCGGGGTCATGAGTGGAGGCAATGAGGCCCCCACTGCGACAGACCCGACGATGGGACCACCTGGTACACCACCATTCATGATGGTCGATGCGCTGGCAGTCGCCGGACTTCCCGTTGGACCAGTATAGGCAAGGGATGCCTGTACAGCTTGCCCTACCGGTGAATTGGAGGTTGGAGTGAATTGTCCTGTCACCGTACAATTGCCCCCGTTTGCTTTTAAAAATCCGGTG
>CAZDYY010000038.1:0-7008 GCA_964509745.1 uncultured Legionella sp.
AGGCTTATATGAGACGCCAGACGAATACGATCAACCGGGGACGTTCACTGCCGCTGGCTCAGGGCATAAAGTTTGATATTTAACAGGAGTGTTTTATATGCAGGAATCATATTCCATTCAAAAAATCGCCGTTCTTGGTGCGGGGGTTATGGGTGCGCAAATTGCAGCGCATTGCGTTAATGCTGGATTTTCAACGTATTTATTTGATCTGAATCAACCGCTGGTTGACAAAGCAGTCGCAAATCTTGGCAAACTAAAACCAGCGCCTCTGGCAACACCGCAAACCGCCATGTTGTTAACGCCGTGCAATTATACCGATCATTTGTCTGCATTGACGCATTGTGACCTTGTGATCGAAGCTATTGGGGAGCGTCTGGACTAGAAAGAGAATTTATATCGCCGTATTGCGCCGCACTTGAAAAGTGATGCGATTCTGGTGAGTAATACCTCAGGTTTGAGCATCAATGCACTGGTCGAAGTGTTGCCTGCTTCTCTGCACAAACATTTTTGTGGCGTGCATTTTTTTAATCCCCCGCGCTATATGCACCTGGCTGAATTAACCCCGGCCAAATCAACTACCCCTGAACTGATGGACTTTCTGGAAAGCTGGTTAACCCGTTACCTGGGCAAAGGGGTGGTGCGTGCGATGGATACCCCTGATTTTATTGCCAATCGTATCGGGGTATTTTCCCTGCTGGCAACCATGCGGCATGCTGAAACCTTTGCCATTGGTCTGGACGATGTGGATGCGTTAACCGGAACATTGCTGGGGCGCCCCAAATCGGCAACGTTTCGTACGATGGATGTTGTGGGTCTTGATACCCTGGGGCATGTCGTTGACACCATGCATGAACATCTGAAATCTGATCCATGGCATGGCATTTTTGCATTGCCTGACTGGCTGCTTCATTTAATCAAGGCAGGGCATCTGGGACAAAAATCCGGGCAGGGTGTTTATAGAAAACAGGGTAAAACAATTGAAGTATTTGATATCAAGTCAGGGGATTATCGTGTGGCACAGGGTGAAGTGAACCCTGATGTGCTGGCCATATTGAAAATTGTCGATCCGCGCGAACGCATGCAGAAACTCCTGGCGTGTGAGCATCCTCAGGCCCGATTTCTGGCGGCATGTTTTTGTGATTTGTATCACTACAGTGCATTTCATCTTGAAGATATTGCTCACAATGTGCGTGATGTCGATTTGGCCCTTCGCTGGGGTTATGGCTGGAGTCATGGGCCCTTTGAAAGCTGGCAGGCAGCCGGGGTTGCAGACATCAGATCATTTATACAAGACGCTATTTCAAACGGCAGGACATTGTGTGATAAACCTTTGCCTGTATGGTGCAAGGATTTGGACTTGTTTTATAAAAATGACACAGCGTACTCACCAGCAAACAATGCTTATGCCGGGCGAAGCTCTCTGCCTGTTTATAAAAGGCAGTTATCATCCAATGCCGGAAAAACCCTTTATGAGAATGATGGCGTTCGGCTCTGGCACCTTGAAGATGATGTTGCCGTTATTCACTTCAAGAGCAAGGCCAATGCAATTGGTCAGGCGGTCATGGACGGATTTAATGAAGCGCTGGATATTGTCGAACGGCAATGTCAGGGATTGATTGTTCATCAACTGGATGAAAACAATTTCAGCGCGGGTGCGAACCTGCGCGAAGTGGCGGGCCTGATTCAGGCTGACAAGCTGCATCAGGTGGACCGGATGATCGGTGATTTTCAAACGCTGGTCATGCGGATTAAATACAGTTCTGTCCCGTCGGTTGCAGCTTTGCGGGGACGGGCTCTGGGTGGTGGCTGTGAGCTCATGTTGCACTGCAGCAGTGTCATGGCGGCATTTGAATCTTACCCCGGGCTTGTAGAACTGGGCGTGGGGCTTGTCCCGGCCGGCGGTGGTTGCAAGGAAATGGTGATGCGGGCTGCTGCCAAAGCGCAAGGCTCGGAATTAATGGCATTTATTCGCCCCTGTTTCGAGCAAATTGCGACAGCGGTTGTGGCCGGCAGCGCGCCCGATGCCTTGCAGCGCGGATATTTACAGGCAAGGGATAGCTGGGTGATGCATAAGGATGAAGTGTTGTATGCCGCTCTGGCTAAAATAAAATCCATGCAGGCTGCGAATTATTTACCTCCGCTACCTGCCCGGTTTGTTGTTGCGGGCCGCGAAGGGCATGCGCAGTTACAGGCAGGACTAGTGAACTGGCTGGAAGGCGGATTTATTTCCCAATATGATTATGTTCTGGCAAATCACCTGGCAACGATTTTGTGTGGCGGCGAAGTGAACCAGGGTACATCTGTGGATGAGGCGTGGATGTTGCATCTTGAAAAAGAGGCGTTTATGACCCTGGCTGCCAATCCACTGACGCATGCAAGAATCGGACATTTACTGGAAACGGGAAAGCCGTTACGTAATTAGGAGCAAAAGGATGACCAACATATATATAGTAGACGTTCTGCGCACGCCGGTAGGCAAAGCACCGCGAGGCGTATTTAAACACACACTTCCAGATGATCTGTTGGCACACACCATTAAAGCGCTGACAGCACGTCATACAACCGTAGACTGGCAAGCCATCGGTGATGTGGTGATTGGTTGTGCCATGCCGGAAGCCGAGCAAGGCATGAATGTTGCCCGTATTGCGTCATTGCTGGGGGATTTGCCCCAGTCTGTACCTGCCATGACGATCAACCGGTTTTGTTCATCAGGGGTACAAAGTATCGCTACAGCAGCAGCCAGTATCGCTCAGGGTGATATGTCACTGGCATTGGCGGGTGGTGTGGAGAGCATGTCAATGGTGCCGCTGGGGGGTAACAAGTACACCGCCAATCCGGCAATTTTTGATAACGAGCACATTGCTATAGCGTATGGCATGGGGATTACTGCAGAAAAAGTCGCACAACGCTGGAATATTACCCGTGAGCAACAGGATGAATTTGCCGCAGAAAGCCATCAAAAGGCCGTTGCCGCTCAAAATCGTGGCGATTTTCAGGCGGAAATAACACCTGTGACCATCACAGAGCGTTATGCAAATCTGGCGGCTCTTGATGTGGAGTGCAAGCTTCATATTGTCAGCAACGATGAAGGTCCTAGAGCGGATACGTCGTATGAAGCTATCGCTAAACTAAAACCGGTCTTTTCGGCCAGAGGAACCGTCACCGCAGGCAATAGTTCACAAACCAGTGATGGTGCCGGGATTGCGTTATTGGCCAGTGAAGCAGCCCTGAAACAATATAATTTAAATCCAATGGGTCGATTGCTGAGCTTTGCTGTTGCAGGAGTTCCACCGGAAATCATGGGTATAGGTCCGATTCAGGCCATACCTCTGGCATTGAAACGCGCAGGCCTTACACTTGATCAGCTGGACTGGATTGAATTAAACGAAGCTTTTGCAGCGCAAGCACTGGCTGTCATTAAAGAGCTTGATTTACCACGAGACAAGGTAAACCCCCTGGGTGGTGCGATTGCATTGGGACATCCACTCGGTGCAACGGGTACGATAAGAACGGCTACCTTGTTGCATGGCTTGCGCCGTACGAAAGGGCGTTATGGCATGGTGACAATGTGTATTGGCACTGGCATGGGGGCGGCAGCAATTTTTGAAGCATTGTAGGGCTTGCTGGAAAATTCATCGAGTTATAACGATTTAACTCTGTACATGACAAAAAAACTGTCATGTACAGAGGGGAGTTACAGAAGGGATTTAATGAGATCTTCTTGTTACGACAATTGTCTTAGCAACGCATTAATCTCATGAATGCGTTCTTCATTTCCCGTATTTTCCAGGACAAACTTCAGCTTCGTCGGGCCGTCCAGCTGGTATCGCTTGCTGTGCAATTGAATCAGTGAAATCAGTGCACCTGCATTAATACTGGGTTCCGGGCTGAATTCTATTTTTCCGTTTTGCTTTGATGCATGAATACGGCTGATGCCCAGTTTTGTGGCGAGGAATTTTAATTCCGTAATCAGAAACAATTGCTTGACGGGTTGAGGCAAGAGACCAAACCGGTCAATCAATTCGATTTGCAGATCACGCAATTGCTGTGAACTGGTTGCATTGGAAATGCGTTTGTACATGATGAGACGTGTGTGGGTGTCTGGAATATATTCTTCGGGAATAATCGCACTCATGGTTAAATCGATTTCCGGGCCCTGGTTCATGGGCGCGGATAATTCAGGTGTTTTACCGGCTTTTAAATCGCGAACGGCTTTGTCCAGCAGTTCCATGTACAGGTTAAAACCAATCGCATGCATGTTTCCGCTTTGATCTTCACCCAGCAGTTCGCCTGCACCACGAATTTCAAGATCATGGGTGGCGAGCGTGAACCCGGATCCCAGCTCCTCGAGGGAAACGACAGCTTCAAGGCGTTTGACGGCATCGGGTGTCAGGGCTTTTTCATTGGGAGTGAGCAGATACGCGTAGGCCTGATGATGTGAACGGCCTACACGTCCGCGCAACTGGTGCAATTGTGCAAGGCCAAATTTGTCTGCCCTGTCGATAATAATAGTATTTGCAGTCGGAATATCGATACCGGTTTCAATAATGGTTGTGCACACCAGAACATTAAAGCGATGATGATAAAAATCCGACATGATGCGCTCAAGCTCGCGTTCACGCATTTGACCGTGGGCAATGCTGGCTTTGGCTTCGGGAACCAGAGTTTGTATATCCTGACAAATCCGCTCAATGGTTTCGACATTGTTATGCAGAAAGAAAACCTGGCCGCCACGCAAAATTTCACGCAAAATGGCCTCGCGCAGGGTATTGTCATTGCGCTCCTGCCAGAAGGTTTTGATGGCCAGACGCTTTGCCGGCGGTGTGGCGATGAGCGATATATCACGAATACCTGCCATGGCCATGTTCAGTGTGCGCGGGATGGGCGTGGCCGTCATGCAGAGAATGTCAACGTGGGTACGAATGGATTTGATATGCTCTTTTTGTTTCACGCCAAACCGGTGTTCTTCATCAATAATCAACAAGCCAAGATTTTTAAACGCAATGTCTTTTTGAAATAACTTGTGTGTGCCGATGACGATATCAGTCCGGCCATCTTTTAATGTTTGCAGCACATGCGTGGTTTCCTTGCTGCTGCGAAAGCGTGACAGCAATTCAATGTTGATGGGAAAATCAGCGAATCGGTCGCGAAATGATTCAAAGTGTTGCCCAGCCAGCAGGGTGGTGGGCACCAGTACACACACTTGCTTGCCATTTTGCACAGCGATGAATGCGGCTCGCATGGCCACTTCAGTTTTTCCAAAACCAACATCCCCACAGATGAGCCTGTCCATTGGTCGGGGTGATTGCATGTCGTGTATAATCTGATTGATGGCCTCAAGCTGATCGGTTGTTTCTGTAAATGGAAATCCACTGGCAAATCGCAGGTAATCATGCGGGTTGAATTCATAGACATGACCGGGTTTGGCTTCCCGTTTTGCATAGATATCCAGTAGCTCAATGGCAACATCATGAATTTTTTCAACAGCTTTTTTCTTTTCTTTTTGCCATTGGTCGCTACCCAGGCGATGTAACGGGGCATGCTCGGTATCAGCGCCGGTGTAGCGGCTGATAGCATGTAACGCAGTGACTGGTACGTAAATCCGGTCATCCCCGGCATAGCTTAAAATCAGGAATTCATTCAGACTGCCATTATTCTCAAACGTTTGCAGCCCCTGGTAACGTCCGACACCAAATTGCAAATGCACCACAGGCGCGCCGATGCTGAGCTCTGCCAAGTCACGAATGACCAGATCCGGGTCGACGGATTTTTGATTGTTACGACGCTGGGGTGTGCTTTGCTCACCGAACAGTTGTGATTCAACGATGATGGATAATGCACTGTCCACCAGCTCGGCGCCTGCTGTGAGCGGGCCAATGATGATATTGACCGGTGTTGAATCGTTAAGAAATGCCTGCCATGAGGGTTGAAGTTTCGGGGTGATGCTGGTTTGTTTCAGCAAGTCTTGCAAAACTTCACGCCGACCGGCGCTTTCTACAACCAGTAAATAGCGGCGTGTTGTATTCGAGATGTAATCACACAACCGGTGCAGGGGTTGAGGGGCCTGGCGTTCAATGGGCAGGGTGGGTGCCTGGTTGATATTAAAATTACAGGCGTTCTTTTTTTCAGCTGGATTAGAATACACACGCACTTGTTTGTATTCATTGACGCAGGTCAGGAGTGCTGTCGGGGATAAAAAACACATGGCGGGTTCGAGCAACGGACGGGGGATATCATACTGACGCTGTTCGTAGCGCGTGTTGAGTTCACGCCAGAATTGTTCGGCAACATCTTGTGTGGATTCAATCAGGCAGATGGACGAACTCGCAGGCAGAAAATCAAAAAAAGTTGCTGATGCTTCAAAAAATAGTGGCAGA
The DNA here is from genome assembly GCA_964509745.1 of uncultured Legionella sp. Lineage (GTDB taxonomy): Bacteria > Pseudomonadota > Gammaproteobacteria > Legionellales > Legionellaceae > DDPF01. The sequence goes on from CAZDYY010000038.1 coordinate 6,378, forward strand.
TAGTATTCAAGCCCGCCAAATAATTTCCCCTCGGATACCGCGGCATAAATCGGGCACTGGCCAGGATTACCAGTAAATTTCTCCCTGAATGACCGCCGAAATACGGCAATGCCTTGTTCATCCAGCGGGTATTCGCGTGCCGGTAAAATTTCGATTTTGCTGATTTTTTCAATGGTGCGCTGCGTTTCCGGATCAAACTGGCGCAAGCTGTCGACTTCATCATCAAACAATTCAATGCGAAAGGGCAGTTCACTGCCCATCGGGTAAAGATCGATCAATGCACCCCGCACTGCAAATTCCCCGTGTTCAAGAACTTTGTTCACGCAATGATAACCTGCCTGTTCAAGCCGTGATCTGAACTGATCGATATCAAGCGTTTGTGTCTCTTGCAGCACCAGACCATACTGGTTTAAAAATTTTGGTGGACAGATTCGATGCATCAATGTGCTGGCTGCACTAATGACGATTGCATTGGTGGTTTGTTGCAGGCGGCTTAATGTATACAAGCGTTCAGAGATTAGATCCTGATGCGGTGAAAACTGATCATAGGGCAGCGTTTCCCAATCAGGAAAAAGCAGAATTTCCGGGATATCCGGTTCATTGCCAAGAAAAAACTTCAGTTCGTCCAGTA
>CAZDYY010000038.1:7018-9294 GCA_964509745.1 uncultured Legionella sp.
GTTAAATTGTCCGGAGCCACCAGTAATTTGATCCCCGGGGTATGTTGGCAATATTCAGCCAGCACCAAAGGTAAACTGCTGCCATGGAGTTGCCCCCAGGTTTGTTTTGTTGTGATCGTTTGTGGAAGAAGGACTGGTCTGGACATGTCATGGATCTACTGATGTTTCATAGGTCAGCAGTATAAGTTAAATCAGCTGATTTATTCAAATAGTGTTTGCCAAAGAAGGGATTTATCGTATATTTGACAGCATGCGTTCTCTGGATTGAACGCCAGGCTGGACGCCTAATGGTATCTCAATAGACTTAAGGAAGAGGCTGTAGAAATGTATAAACTTAAACTGGAAGACATCGCCAGCCAATTAAAGGGATTGAGTGAAGGGATAAGTAAAGACATATTCGAAAAGAATCATCTTGATGAACGGGCTGACAAGACAACAGTGAGTGAAAAAACGGCAGAATATAATGCAAGGATTTTCTCAACCGGGCAGCATGCTGATGATGTCGCCCTGGGTGCATGTGACTTGTTGACCCATATGTCCAAACTGTGTTATCGCATATCCAGACTCTTTCAAACCCCGGATTTTAATGATGAACACAGCAGGGAAGTGATAAATGCTGTAGCCTGGATTAGAAGCAACGCCACTGAATTTAAAGGATTGTCCGGGCAGTTAAAAACGGAGATTTGCAACTTGATGAAGCCGTTGCTGGGAGAACTGGATGTAATTGATGGCATGATGAGTTAATGTCAAATCTGGTGTATGGCTTCATTAGGTGGCCATCATGTCGTCTTCCAGTTTTACCATTTCCCCGTCGTTAAATTGTACATTATTGATAACCAGTTCCGTATTCATTGATGTAGTTAGGCAACATGGGCATCCTCCTGTCGATTACATTCGCCTGTTGCCATCAGAGTGGAGAAAGGACTCTGTGAAAACGATACTAACGCTTCTTTTAGGTATAATACTTGTAACAAATGTTTTCGCGACTGAACGAGATGTTCATTTGGTAATAGAATATAAAACGGTTAATTTTGCTGGGAAATGTAAAAAGGCCATTTCAGTCAACCATAAAATCCCAGCTCCAACTTTACATTTCAAACAAGGCGATCATGTCACTATCCATGTCCATAATCACCTCGATCAAGAAGCAGCAGTTCATTGGCATGGCATTATATTACCGTGGCAAATGGATGGCGTTTTGGGTATTAATCAAAAAGGTATTCCACCAGGAAAAGACTTCCTGTATCAGTTTAAGTTAGAACAATCAGGTACTTATTGGTATCATTCGCATGCTGCACTTCAAGAACAGGAAGGATTGTATGGCGCTTTTATCGTTGATCCTCCAGAGCAGCCATCTTATCATTACACAAAAGATTATGTTGTTGTACTATCGGATTGGAGCAATACTCCTGCTAAACAAATTCTTGCAAATCTTAAAAAAACAGGCGATTTCTATAGTCCTGACTTTCCTTTACAGCCATCACTTGTCAAATTTATCCACGATTATCAAAAAGCATCTAAACAGGAAAGAAAAAAATTATTAAACGATTACAAAATGATGCAACAAACACGAATGAGTATTTATGATTTAAGTGACGTTGCTTATGACGCTTTTCTATTAAATGGAAAACCCGACAGTTGTCCATGGACAGCACCTGTTAAGGTTGGGGATATTGTTCGCCTTCGAATCATTGGCGCAGGCGGTAGTTCTATTTTCAGGGTTAAAATACCAGGATCCACTTTGCAAATGGTGCATGCGGAAGGAAATGATGTCAGACCTTATACCATAGATGATTTTGCTGTGGCACCCGGCGAAACCTACGATGTTCTGGTTAAAATCAAAAAAAACCAACCATACATTATTTATGCAGAATCACGAGATACGCTAGGTGCTTCATATGGCGCACTAATAACTTCTCCTCATCAATTCGTTGATTATAAAAAGGTTAAACCCTTTGCAGAGCCAGAAAATGTTTCGAGAGAAATGATGTCCATGATGATGGAAAAAATGAATCATGGCTCTTTACCAGAGACTGCAAAAGAAACGAATGCTCATGCTATGGAAGGCATGAATCATCAAAAGATGGGGCATAAAGAAACAATGGAGCATTCGATGAACATGACTATGCCTATTGAGCCAGGCATAACAGGTGATAAATTTTCTCCGCCAACATCATCTTATTCGACTTCCCGTGGAACAAAATACCAACCCATGATTGCTGCTCAGCCCGTTCACTTTATTTGATGTAAAACCCCGTAATTTTTTTCAAATTAAT
>CAZDYY010000039.1:0-9291 GCA_964509745.1 uncultured Legionella sp.
CGAGTCGCTTTTTTTTTGCCATCTGGTATTAGTCCGTGAATCGCTTATACTTGTATAAACCAAAACACAAAATAAGCGTCAATGAAATTTAGAATTTTTAATATTCTGTAACCTGGTTTTATTATAGATCATGAATTATTTTTTCACATAACGCGATATTTTTTCCCATAAATCAGGAAACAGAACTTGCATATGTGCCGGCGTAGACAATGTCATGTCGCTGTATTCAAATCCCGGCGAGACGGCTTCACTGATCAAGCCAAACTCACCGCTCTCAAGACAAGATGCTTTCCAGTATCCGCCTTTGACAAGTTTTTGCAAGACATGGCCCGCTGCCAGATCATTGCCCAGGGTGAATGTTTCCAACAGTCCTGATGGGCTGATCGTTAGATATGTAATCGGTGAGCCGAGATGAAAGAAATGCATAATATCTGATTTATTCATATGAAAATGACCAGCTGGTCGATCATTTGTTAATAAATAATAGATGGATGACATTAATGGACGACTATTAATTTCCAGTGGTGATTGCAAGGTTCGGACAAAATAACCACCCTCAATATGCTCTGTCAGTTTAAGTTGTTTAATCAATTCGTGTTTATTCATGCTCTTCCCGCCGGGGCTGGTAAATCAATGCTAATTCTGGAGCCGAATGCTAACCTTAAGGCATTAACAATAGCAAACAAATCAATCACTTCTTGAAGAATTGCCCCGGTAACCGGGTTAATATATCCTGCTGCAGCAAAGCCCATTCCGATTACACTCAGTATCATTCCACCCATGGCACTTTGTAATGCAATGGTACGGGTATTGATGCTGAGATGTATTAATTCATCCACCTTGCTTAATGTATTTTCCATAATTACCGCTCCTGCTGCTTCAGCAGTAACATTACTATATTGACCAAACGCAATGCCAACTGTTGCGGCTGTTAATGCCGGGGCGTCGTTAATACCGTCGCCCATAAATACAGTGGGCGCACTTTTTCTTTCATGACGCACAATTGCAAGCTTTTGCTCAGGACTCTGGGACGCATAAACCTCAGTAAGATTTAGCAAATTCGCTAGATAATTAACTTCTGATTCACGATCTCCTGAAACCAGCATAATTTTTTTAAATTGATGTGATGACGCTAAATGATTTATAAATGATTGGCTGTCGACACGGGGCGCATCATGGAAATGAAGAGTAGCCGCATATTGGTTATCTATCAAGACAATACACTCGAGACCAGGTGATACCCTGGGAAGTAAATCGTCTGATTCCGGCATTAATTCCAATAATTTTTTTCTGCTTGTGATTAGAATAGTGTGCCCGTCAATCGTTCCATGTAGTCCATGGCCTGGCTTTTCAGATACATTTGATGACTCCAGCAGTAGTATGTTTTTCTCTTTTATTTCACGTAGCACTGCACTGGCCAGGGGATGTTTTGAATAGCGTTCCAGGCTGCCAACATATTGCAGGATCTGTATATTGGTATATTTTTCAACCGTATAGATGTTTGTTATTGTTGGTTTACCATAAGTCAATGTGCCTGTTTTATCAAAAATGGCCGTTGTACAGGCAGGAAGTTGTTCGAGAACCGTTGGATCTTTAATAATAATTGCTTGTCTGGCTGCTCTGGAAATCGCGCTGATAATCGCAACGGGAATGGCAATTAACAAAGGACAGGGTGTCGCAATAACCAGAACAGAAAGAAATCGCATTGCATCCCCTGTAAAATACCAGGCAAAAAATGCAATTGAAAGTGCAACGGGAGCAAAAATTGCGCCGATTTGATCACCTAGCCTTCTCAGTGCTGGCCGTTTTTGCTCGGCCTCTTTCAGCACGCTGACAATGGCGGCATAACGTGAATCTTCCGGTCGTTGCGTTGCCTTTATCACTAATAATGATTCACCATTAATGGCTCCTGACAATACAGTTGTACCTGCTGTTTTGGATATTTGATACGGCTCTCCGGTAAGATAGGATTCATCCATTGAACCATGCCCTTCGATGACTATGCCATCAACCGGGCATGTTTCGTGTGGATAAATAACGACGATATCGTCAATATGAATCTTTGATAATGGAATATCTTCAATCTGTTGATTGTGTTTTCGGTGAGCAATTGAGGGCATACGTGCAACCAGTGCCAACAAAACAGATGACGCTTTACGCATTGCATACTGTTCCAGCGCTTGTCCACTGGCCAGCATAAAAATAATCAATGTTGCTGCAAGGTATTGATGAAGGAGAACGCTTGTCATGAGCGCAATTGCGGCCAGTAAATCAGCGCCGGGATTTCCTTTTAATAATTTAAAAATAATTTGCAAAAATAAGGGGATCCCCCCAATGAGGAGCGTCGATATTAATGGTATGTCTGACATTGGATTGCCGGCAACAGTCATTGCAAGCCAGATACAGACTGCAATCAATGAGATGAGTGCAATCCATGATTGCCATTTGGATTTTAATGTCAGAATTAATTGCTTCATAATATGAAGCTTAGCTGGATTTATCCGATACGTCACTCATAACCCGGGTGTATTGATCATTCAAGGGGTGGGTTCAATATCAATACACCGGGTCAGGTTTGGATCATGCTGTGGTTTGAACCACTGCAATTTCTCTCTTTTTCCAGTTTAGCAGCATGGATGCAAGTATACCGGCGCATAATCCCCAGAAAGCGGCACCGATGCCGAACAGGGAAATGCCAGATGCAGAAACCAGAATGGTGATTACAGCAGGTTCACGATGTTTTTCATGCTCAATGGCTACTTTCAGGCTGCTGCCGATAGTGCTGAATATGGCCAATCCTGCAATGGCCAGTGTCAACTCGCGCGGGAATGCGAAGAACAAGGCCACGACAGTCGCGCCAAAGGTACCGATGAGCAGCCAGCATAACCCGGCAATCAAGGTGGATTTAAAGCGTTTGGTCGGGTTCTTGTCAGCCTCTTCCCCTGTACAGATTGCGGCTGTAATAGCTGCAAGCCCGATTGAGAAGCAGCCAAACGGGGCGAAAATCAGGGTTGCTATGCCGATCCATGTGATAATCGGTGATATAGGTGGTTTGTAACCTGATGCATTGATGACTGCTATGCCAGGTACATTTTGCGATGTCATGTTAACGATGAACAGCGGGATTCCGACACTGACGAGTGTTGACAAGCTGAATACCGGCATAGTAAAGATGGGTGAAGACAGGCCAAAGTGAACCTCATTTAGCTGGAATAGTCCTTGCATTGATGCAGTACATACCCCTGCTACCAAAACAAGAATGATCACATAGCGAGGGAAGTATCGCTTGCCGATAAGGTAAGTAACGAGCATGGTGCAGACCAGTGGAAATTGATCTTGCATGGAGACAAACACGTTCATGCCAAAATGCAGGAGTATGCCAGCCAGCATTGATGATGTCAGTGATCTGGGAATATGCACCATGATTTTTTCAAACAGTCCTGTAAGGCCTGCAATGATGGTTAAAAATGCAGCAAACATGAAGCTGCCGATAGCCTCCGGCATGGATATTCCGGCAAGGCTTGTCACGAGTAATGCAGCTCCGGGTGTTGACCATCCGGTTAAAACAGGTTGACGATAGTACAAGGAAAGCCCGATGCATGTAGATGCGAGACTTAATCCCAGGGCAAAAAGCCACGAGCTGATTTCAGCAGGCGAAGCGCCAGCGGTTGTTGCCGCCTGAAATACAATGGCTGCAGAGCTGGTAAAGCCAACCAGGACCGCGACAAATCCGGCAGTGATGTTTGAAAAAGAAAAGTATTTAAACATGTTTACTTACTTATTTTGCAAATTGTGTGCTGATTTTAACATAATTTTCGTAACGTTGGCGTGTTATTTGTTTATTTTTTACCGCCTCCGTCAATGCACAACCGGGTGTGTTTTGATGATTGCAATTTCTGAATTTACAGTGTTGTAAAAAAGGCCTGAACTCACGAAATCCTTTGGCAATTTCTGCTGCAGGCATGTGCCACAAACCAAATTCGCGCACGCCGGGAGAGTCTATCAGAGCACCTCCTGATGGCAGATGATAGAAGCAGGAGTTGCTGGTGGTGTGACAACCAAGCTCGCTTTTGGATGAAATGGCTGCTACCTGAATTTCTGATGGTTCGTCGGGAAGAACCTGTGCAATCAGGGACGATTTTCCAACACCTGACTGGCCAACAAACACACTGACCTGATTATTCAGAATGGATTGCAATTGTTTATAGCCTTTACTCTGATCCCGCCCGGTAAATAAAATGCAATAATCCAGCTCGGAATAGGACTTCAATAATTCGTTGCGAAGTGTATCGGATGCAAGATCAGTTTTGTTCAGGATGATGCAGGCAGGCAGATTCAGATATTCAGCCATGACGAGATAACTGTCCAGCAGTGGCCATGAAATTTCGGGTTTGGGTGCAACAACAATCAGGACCTGTGTGATATTGGCGGCAACAGGCTTTATTTCGCCCTGTTTGTCAGGACGTCCCAGCACAGATTGTCGGGGATAACGGCTGACAACAACGCCCTGGTTATGGCCCTCTGCTTGCCAGACAATGCGATCACCAGCAACCAGTGAGTCAATCGTTGGTCGTATTGAGCAATGAATGCGTTTTCCATCGACGTCTTCAATTTGAGCGTGACGGCTGAAACGTTTGATAACCAAACCGTCACAGGTCGCTTCAGGATGCCCTGTTTCAGCCTGTTGACGATAGGAGTGTTGTTTTTTTTCAATGCGCGCCGATTGCTGATGGCTTATTCGTCTTTTACTCATGATAGAATCATAGACTATACCAGCAAGAAAGGCTATTCATGAAAGTATACCTCGTAGGCGGGGCAGTTCGGGATCAATTGTTGGGTTATCCTGTCAGAGAGCGCGACTGGGTGGTCGTTGGTTCCGTGCCGGATGAGCTGATAAAACATGGTTTTCAGAAAGTTGGTCGGGATTTTCCGGTTTTTTTGCATCCGGAAACTCGTGAAGAATATGCACTGGCCCGAACAGAGCGCAAGCAAGCGCCCGGTTATTATGGGTTTACCTGTGATTTTAATCCTGACGTGACCCTTGAAGAGGATCTGGCTCGGCGTGATTTGACTATCAATGCCATGGCGATGGATGAATCCGGATTATTGATTGACCCATATCATGGACAGGATGATTTGCGTGACAGAGTCTTGCGTCATGTATCTCCGGCTTTTGTGGAAGATCCAGTCCGTGTTTTGCGAGTAGCGCGTTTTGCAGCCCGTTATCATCATCTGGGTTTTAAACTGGCGGATGAAACTCGCGCCCTGATGTATGCCATGGTCAAGCGCGGTGAATTGACACATTTGGTAGCCGAGAGGGTTTGGCAGGAGTGGCAGGGGAGTTTGCTGGAAAAAAATCCGGAAATATTTATCAGTACGTTACGATCCTGCGGAGCCTTGCAAGTGGTTGTACCCGAGCTGGACGCCCTGTTTGGTGTTCCCAATACACAACATTATCACCCTGAAGTTGACAGTGGCATTCATACCCTGCTGGTATTGCGTGCAGCAGTGGATTTGTCTGATGATCCCATGATGCGTTTTGCTGCTGTGGTACATGATCTCGGCAAGGCCTGCACGGCAGTTGCTGAATGGCCGTCACATCGAGGTCATGAAATGACAGGTTTGCCGGTAATTGAGTCATTGTGTGCCCGTTTACGGATCCCTGCGGATTACCGTAAATTTGCATTAATGGCAACACGCTTTCATTTGGTGATTCACCGCATGGAAGAGTTGCGCCCCGGTACCATTGTGCGGACACTGGATCAAACCGATGCCTTTCGTCGTCCGGAGCTATTTGAAAAATTGTTACAGGTCTGCGAGGCTGATGCCCGGGGAGTTGGCAGGGAAGTTGAATATCAACAGGCAGAAAAATGGCGCTTTTTACATAAAGAATGCGCTAAAATAACGGCAAAAATGCTGGTTGAACAAGGTTATCAAGGTGAGGCAATCAAAACTGCTTTACATGAGCGCCGGGTTGACTGTGTTAAACATATACTAACCACTGGAAATGCATGAAAAACGATCAAAATTTAATCTGGATAGATTTGGAAATGACCGGCCTCAGCCCGGAAAATGACGTGATTATTGAAATAGCAACGCTTGTTACTGATCTTCATCTCAATATCCTGGCTGAAGGTCCTGTCTTTGCAATTCATCAATCAGAAGAGCGGATTGCCGCAATGGATAAATGGAATACAAACCAGCATACCCAATCCGGCCTGGTGGCGCGCATGCGTGAGGTTGGAGTTTCGGTAGCGCATGCCGAGCAGGCTACATTGAAGTTTTTGCAGCAATACACGGATAAAGGCAAATCACCGATGTGTGGAAACAGTATTTGTCAGGACAGGCGATTTTTATGTCGATATATGCCAGCGCTTGCCAGTCATTTTCACTATCGCAATCTGGATGTCAGTACACTGAAAGAGCTGGCATTGCGCTGGAATCCACCGCTGGTATCAGCAATTAAAAAAGAGTCCAAACATCTGGCAATGGATGATATTAAGGATTCAATTGCGGAATTGGTGTATTATCGCGAGCATTTTATTAAATTGCCGGAATAAATGAGGTAAATATGTTGGTTGAACGTGAAAAACTGGAGTTACCCAACGGGGCAGATAAATTACTCCTGCATTCCTGTTGTGCTCCGTGTTCAGGTGAGGTCATGGAAGCTCTGCTTGTTTCCGGAATCGATTTTTCCATTTTTTTCTATAATCCCAACATTCACCCTGTTCAGGAGTATGAGATTCGCAAACAGGAGAATGTCGCGTTTGCTGAAAAACATGGAATTCCATTCATTGATGCTGATTATGATAAAGATAACTGGTTTGAGCGGGTGAAGGGGCAGGAGATGGAGCCGGAGCGGGGCAAGCGTTGTACCACCTGTTTTGACATGCGCTTTGAGCGGACGGCCTTGTATGCATATGAACATGGATTTCCCGTGATCAGCAGCTCGCTCGGGATATCGCGCTGGAAAGATATGAACCAGATCAATGATTCGGGAACCCGGGCAGCAAGCCGTTATCCGGGCATGGAGTACTGGACATATAACTGGCGTAAAAACGGTGGCGCTGCTCGCATGTATGAAATTGCCAAACGCGAGAATTTTTATAAGCAGGAATATTGTGGTTGTGTGTACTCCCTGCGTGATACCAATGCCTGGCGTAAACAGAATGAGCGTGATCGGGTTAAAATTGGTGTGAATTATTATGGTGACGAGACAACACAGGAGTAGCCTGCTTTGTTATGGATCAACAAAACGTATGTATGGATAGCGTTCACGGCAACATTGATACTTATGTTGTCCCATTCTGTCAGTCCATGGTTTGCAAAACAATTGCCAGGCAGGGGCCGGGCATTTCTTTCCTTTGCAGGCGGGGTGTCCGTTGCTTACGTATTTCTGGATATGTTGCCCAACCTGGTTGAGTACAACAAACCGATTGGTGAGTACCTGATCAGCAATCAGTGGCTTACGCCGTTTACTGAACTGTCGATATATATCGTTGCCCTGATTGGTTTTCTGATTTATTACGGTTTTGAATTATTCGCAGAACGTTATGATTCGGTTAATCATAATAACCGGGTGATTTATCAACTGCACCTGGTGATGTTTTGTATTTATAACGGATTAATTACCTATACGATGTCGTTGCGAGCCTTGACCGGCATGACTTACACTGTCTTGTTTACCTTTGCGATGGCACTGCATTTTGTGTTGATGGATCGTAAATTTTGTCGATTATATCCAATACAATTTAATCATTTTGGACGGTTTTTTTTGATTTCAGCTTTATTTGCTGGCTGGTTTTTATCTGCAGTGTTTGATCCAGTCAGGGTTATGTTTGTTGCCCTGATGACTGCGTTTCTGGCCGGGTCTATTTTGCTAAACGTGTTTCGTGAGGAGCTTCCCAATAGTGATTTGGCCAGTTTTCGCTGGTTTGTACTGGGTACAGGGTTGATTGCCGGGGTTTCGTTATTGCAGACCTGGCTGGTGAACAAATTTTAGTTTTCACCAGAACTCTGTTACTTTGGAAAGTCCCAGATATTCGTCAATTCTTCGGCGAGTAGCCGGGGTTACATCGTCAGGGAGCTGGTTTAACGGGAACCAGCGCTGCTCGGCAATTTCTGGAGATTCAACCGGATGTTGAACACAATCATTGCCTACATAAAAAATAATGTAATCATCACATTTTTCCCGGGCATTGTAATATACGCCAAATAATTCCGGTGGAGATAAAAGTGATACACCCGCTTCTTCCTGAAGCTCCCGTTCAATTGCCTGCCGCGGGGTTTCTTTAGCGTCAACCCCGCCTCCTATTGTATACCAGCCCTCGATATATGTGTGCTTTACCAACAATACATGATTATCTTTCACCAGTAGTATTCTTGCTCCAATGGTTTTTTTTCCGAAAACCAGAAAGGCAGCATTTCTTAACAAGTGCAGTATTTTCATGCATTTTCTTGTGCAAGTGATTGTTCGATCGATGGCCTGTTCTTCAGTGCAGCGAAGTAGCGAGTCAGATTCTCCCATTCACTGAAATCAATTTCAAAATAAGTCGCCCATCGTAGCATTACAAAAAGATATGCATCGGGCAGGGTGAAATGATCATCCAGCAGATATTTTTTGTTTTGTAATTGCTGGTTGACATAATTCAGTTTGAATTTGAGTATGGGAATGAGTGTCTGGTCTTTAAACTCCCCCGGAATCGATGGATTAAACAACAGGCCAAAGCTTTTATGCAGTTCGGTTGTAATATAGTTTACCCATTCCAGTACACGATAGCGTGCAAAATCACCCGTCGGCGGCAGTAATTCTGTTGCCCTGGCTGTATCAGCAATGTATTGCAGGACAATTGCGCTTTCAGTCAGTACTTCGCCATTATCAAGCTCCAGTGCAGGAACGGCGCCTTTGGGGTTGATTTCAAGATAATTGCGCCCGGTTTTGGTTTTTTTTGATCGCAGATCAACGGCTTCATATTCAGCAGCCATACCTGTTTCATTCAGTATAATTCTCACCGCCAGTGAACAGGCGCCTTTGGCAAAGTATAGTTTCATGCAGCAATCCTTTCTGTCGTTCTGGATAATCAAGCATTGACTCGTTGTGGTTATAAGTCAAGTTATCGCAGACACAAGGGGGTGATTAAAACAGCGATCAATTCACAGATGACGGTTTTTTTATGCATAAACCACCGAACAGCATGGCCGAACCCACGAATTTTATGGTTTAATATCCATCACCTTATAACAAACCAAGAGCTGATCATGACTTTTGTCGTTACCGAAAATTGTATTAAA
>CAZDYY010000040.1:0-4518 GCA_964509745.1 uncultured Legionella sp.
CTTTAACATAAACCCCTTAATGGCACCCATCATGTTTAACAGCGGGTTGTTCTGATTCATCAATTGCGCAAAAGGCAGATTGGCAAACCAGGACTGATAACTACCCTGGAGGAATTCCTGTTTGAATAAATCAAAAGTCGCCGGTACAATCCCCATGCCTTCCTTTTTTTTGTAATTTACAAAAATATCAGGATCGCTAACCCGGGCGAGATACTGTTTGATTAAATAGCGTCCCTCGCCGTGACGTCGTTTTTGCGACAGCGGCAGGCTGAGAAAAAACTCGAGCAACGGAGGATAAAGCAGTGGATAACGGTATTCAAATCCCATTTGTCTGGCCACAATACTGCTGTACTCAATCCGCATCCGCACTTCATGACTGTCAGGGCCTTGCAATAAATACCATTCTGCTTCCCGTACACTGTTAAAATAACGTCTTAAATAAGGATGCACTGCAGTTATCACCTGCTTTGTGTTGTCATGAAATGTATTTCGCAAGACTCGTTTGAACTGTCTTGCAGACAAGGCCAGATGATACAATCGTGGATGCATATACTGAACAACGCGCACGCTGCGCCTGTGTTCCCGCCATGCCTGCAAAAACTTGCCCTGTTGCATTAATTCAGGCAGGAAAAAATTGGGCGGAATTTGCCCGGATACGCATTGATCGCCACCAAAACCGGATAATAAAACCGGATGCTTTCCGGCAGCGACTGCACGATGCACCGGGTTTGCAAACATGAAAAACAGATAGGGTGCAGGGCCTGCAAACCATTCTGCATATTGGTTAAATACTTCGAGAGGGTCAAAATCCTCCGCCCCGATACGCTGGATGTCATTGATTTGATAATGATCAACAAAGGCCCTTTCATAACGTTCATTATAATTTTTAAGTGAATCTGATCCGGGATGCCCGGCATGCATATAAAGCACCGGCTTGATATTGTTTTGTACGCACGCGCAGTACACTGCACTGGAATCAAGGCCTGCACTGAATTCTGAAGCAACAATACCGCTCATTCTTCCGGCTCCAGGACGTCCCGGATCACCGGGAAGGGTTGCAGCCAGCTGAATGGATTCATTCATCAGCAGGGTAAAATGATCCAGATAATCCCTGTCATCAGCATACTGCAATACATCACCATGACGCTCCAATTTCCAGAATGCCGATTTACTCACCATGCCACTGGCTTTGAAATGCATGATGTGACCGGGTTCAACACGCTTTATCCCCTGATAGATTGTTTCATCCGCATAATCAGGATTGTCTGAAAACAACATAACAATCTGCTCTTCCAGCAAAGGTGGCGTACGGTGTAACTGCTGTATCACCTCAGGGATGGTTTCCCCGCAGACAAGGCGCTTGCCTGACGGGTATGCATAATAAAGTGGGGCCACGCCCAGATGATCACGTACCAGGAGAGCCTCGGTATGCTGAGGATTGGTCACTATGCAGGCAAAAGGATGGTAATGCCTGTTCCATGTTGAAGGCAACAGGGCGGCTGTGAAAGACGTCAATGATTCAGGAAGTACCCCGGCATAACAGACCATTCCCCCGTCGGCCATGCGTTTTGATTTCATCCCGGGGGCGCTATGTAACTGCAACATATACTCCCCCTAGTAAAAATTCCGGATTCTCTGCAGATCAACCACCAGCAAATTAAAATAATCATAATCCATATAAAAATCCCCCTGATTACCCATGCTGGAACCCCACGAATTGCGCAGGGTCAATAATCCCCGGTGAGCACGACCCTGTTTGTCGAAAGCAATCGCATTATCATCATAACCGGTAATGATCATGACGTGTTCGCCCACGGACCTGAATTCCATGGATTTTGCCAGACTGGCAATCAACGGGGTCAGCACCCAGGTATCCAGACCTGTAATGTTTTCAAAAGGAAACAGGTTTTGTTGATTATCCTGGTGCGTACCGGTAATCCCCATGTAACCGGTTTCAGGAAACAACAATGTCCCGACAATCACCCGATCACCTTCATTCAGAGCGGCTTTAACCTGTTGCAGAATCATGTCCATGGGCGTTTCAAACTGGATATCCTGATTAAAATCCAGCAGTGTGTTCCAGTTTTTCTGATCAAATTCATGATGACTGAGTTGATGATAATCTTCCAGAGATACCGGTTGCTCCGGTATGCTGCCGTTTGCAGGGTATTCTGTTACATCGCCACAGCGACCGGCCAGCTGATCAGCGTTGGTGACATACCCAAACATGCGGATCAAATGCAAAATATGTTGTGGAAAGCTTCCCTTCCAGCCATTCTCATTGTATGACACCCTGGCCAGTGTTTGTCCCAACTCCAGCAGGCACAATTGGCTGATGTAATCCCCCTCACCCAGCAACGCATCCAGGGCGGCAGTAACAGCAAACGTGACGCAGGTTCCATGTTGGCCCTGTTCAAAAACCGGGACGTTGTTCATGCCCAGTTGCACGGAGGCAGGCAGTTCAGACTGCAGATATGATGCGTTCAACGGCCGTTGTTGCAGGCGATTATGGATAACTTTTTTAACTTTGTCAGACAGGTTAACACGCAATACGGTGACAGTTCTGGACAAGTCACCGGCAACCAGATGCTGATTGTGCGCGTTCAGCGGGATTTCTTTTTGAATAGTACCTGTGATTTGTACCGGGTTTACTGCACCGCATGGGACAGCGTTGAAAACACTCAAAAGGAACCAGATCCATGGTTTCATGGGAAAACTCACAAGATAAAACGGCACTTTATCTTGATTGATCTGGTTTATCAATCTGCCTTGCATTTAACGACATGACTCAGCCAAATGCATTAATTCCGGTAATATGCCGACCCAAAACCAGCGTATGTACATTATCAGTGCCTTCATAGGTAAACACTGACTCCAGATTCAACATATGCCGTATCACGTGATACTCAAGGCTGATACCGTTTGCACCCAGCAAGTTCCTGCATGTGCGGGCGATTTTAATGGCTTCACGGGCAGCATTGCCTTTGGCCAGCGATATCATGGCTGGATTTTCACGTTGCTGATCTTTCAACCGGCCGATTTGCAAGTTCATACACTGGGCCTTGATGATTTCAGTATACATTTCGGCCAGATCTTTCTGAATCAGCTGAAACGAGGCCAGTGGCTTTTCAAATTGCTTGCGGTTGAGCAAGTAATCACTGGTGATATCAAAACACGCACGTGCTGCACCCATGGCGCCCCAGGCAATACCATAGCGCGCCTGGCTCAGGCAACCCAGTGCCGCACCCAGCCCCCGGTCACTGCCAGGCAACAGATTTTCATCCGGAACAAACACGTCTTCAAAAATTAACTCACCGGTAATCGATGCACGCAGCGACATTTTTAACTCGACTGCACGTGTGGAAAAACCCTTGAATCCTTTTTCAACAATGAAACCGCGAATCCCTGCTTCGGTTTTGGCCCAGACAATGGCAATGTCGGCAATCATGGCATTGGTTATCCACATTTTTGCACCATTCAATCGCCACCCGCCCTTCACTTTTCTGGCATGGGTACGCATGCTGCCCGGGTCAGATCCTGAATCAGGCTCAGTCAGACCAAAACAACCAATCACATCCCCCGCTGCCATCGCAGGTAAAAACCGTTTCTTCTGCTCTTCATTACCATAGCGAAACACAGGGTACATGCACAATGAACTTTGCACCGATACGAAACTGCGCAGACCGCTGTCACCGGCTTCCAGTTCCTGACATACCAGGCCATATGCGACATATGAGGCAGCAGAACCGCCATACTCTGCCGGCAGCGTCAATCCCAGCAATCCAAGATCAGCGGTTTTTTTAATGAATTCACGAGGAAATACAGCCTGTTCAAATGCTTCCGGCATCAGCGGGATCACATCATGACTGACAAAACGGGCGATGCTGTCACGAATCATTCGTTCATCGTCAGTAAGCATGTCATCAAGAAACAGTATATCGTCCATCTTTTTTCTCCTGTATCACCGGTTGCAGCAGCCTGACCGCCTCAACAATCCTGTCCCTTGAAGGCAGTATATATTCCCACGCCGTACCCAGGGGAATAAAACAATCTTCGCCGGTCAGCCGCTTGATTGCCAAATGCGCACAACCCTGCTCCATTAATAATGTCATCAATCCTTCGCTCACCGAACCACTGCGACGTCCTTCGTCCACGATCAAGACGCGTCTGGCCTCTTTAACCTCGCACAATATCGCATCAACAGGTAACGGACTTAACCAGCGCAAATCAATGACTTTGACTTCAATTCCATGCTGTTGCGACAGGATCTTTGCTGCCTGACGCGATAAATAATAACCATTGGCATACGTCAGGATAACCGTCTCACCCTGACCGTGCACCCCCACCTCACCCAAAGCAATACGTTCATCCGGATGAGGATAGTCAAACAACCAAGCCTGATCCCCTGGCTCATGCAAATCTTTGGTCATATACAACGCGATAGGCTCCAGAAACACCACAACCCGACCGTTTTCCTGAGCAAGGCATACACAAGCTCGCAGCATCCGCGCTGCATCC
>CAZDYY010000040.1:4528-9258 GCA_964509745.1 uncultured Legionella sp.
AGAAGCAACGATAACTCCGGGTAAATCGCGCAACACGCCAATCGAATTATCATTGTGAAAATGTCCGCCAAACCCTTTTTGATAGCCGAAAGCAGCAATACGCACCACCATCGGATTTTGATATTGTCCATTGGAAAAAAAGGACAAGGTGGATGCCTCGCCGCGCAATTGATCCTCGGCGTTATGCAAATACGCCAGATACTGAATTTCAGGTACCGGTAAAAAGCCGTTATGTGCCATACCAATCGCAGTACCCAGTATGGTGGTCTCATCCAGAATGGTATTAAAGACCCGTCGCTGGCCAAAACGGGCTTGCAAATCGGCTGTAACGCGATATACCCCGCCCTTTTTACCCACATCCTCACCAAACACCAGCATATTCGGGTATTGCAACAACAAATCGGTCAGCGCAAAATTAATTTGCTGGCACATATTCCGTCGCATCTGCAATTGATTCCATGCGGCTCCAAACACATGCTCTCGACGATCCTCGTCGGGCAATGGATAGCTGCGCCCGGTAACGGCCCCCGGTAGCAAGGAAGACATCACCGCCCCGGCACTCGCCAGCCGCGGCGTACCCAGTGCATCCATGGCTTTGGCTTTGATCAAGTCGCGATTTTTAATGTACAAATCAAGCATGCCCTGTTGTGTCATCCACCCTTTCCTGTACAACATGCCCGCAGTGTGCAACAGGGGATCATCCGCTTCTGTCGCCTCAATCTCGTCCTGACTGCGGTATTGGGACTCAATATCAGAACCAGCATGTCCCAGCAGTCGCACACAACGCATATGTAAAAACACCACCTGCTTCTTGATACGCGCAAGATACACGGCTTCTTTCGCTTTCATATAGCAATCAGCCAGATTCAATCCATCACAGGCCACGTAATGCAAACCAGGCCGATTTTTTACTGATGTCTCAATCCAGTCATGCGGTGTGGGCATGGAGATGCCAATCCCGTTGTCTTCACAAACAAACACCAGTGGCAGGGGATAATTCTGGTTTGCAATCCACGAACAGGCATTCAATGTAGCCTGCGCTGAGGCATGATTAATGGATGCATCGCCAAATGAACAAAGAATGACAGCATCTGCAGGTAATTTGCTGCGAATCAGCAATTCTCTGGCACGGACAATGGAAAGGGCTGCGCCAAGTGCTTTGGGTAGATGGGATGCAATGGTTGATGTCTGGGGCGGGATAGTTAACTCAACGCTGCCAAACACCTTGTGACGTCCACCGGATACCGGATCGTCTGCTGAAGCGACAAGTGATAATAAAATATTGCGAACGGCATCATAGCCTTTTTTTTGCTTTGCCCGCTGCACATAAAAAGCACCACTGCGGTAGTGTAAAAATGCCATGTCCGTTGTTTTAAAAACACACCCGAATGCCGCATTGCCTTCATGCCCGCTGCTGCCTATGGTATAATAGGCCAGGCCTTTTTCTTTCAATTCCCGAGCGATGAGATCCAGCAGACGCGATTTGATTTGTGAATCAAACAGTTCAATCGCAGTTTGTTTATCGAGACCGGCCTCTCCGGGGGTAATATGGCTTTTTGGCACAGGAAATCTGGCGATGGTTACGCGTTGTATAAACTGTTCATCAACAACGATTGCCCGATCTGGCATAAAATGACGTCCCTGTTATGACACTGTTTCTATACTACGTTATTTCTTCCTCACACAAAATACATCCATGCGTTGTCACAACTTCAGGGCGAATCTCCCGCTGCTGGTTATTCTCATCCACAAACACCACGGTGGGAATATGCGCCTGACACTGCTCCTCCGGTAACTGGACAAACGATGCGATGATAATAATATCACCCGGCGTAACCAAATGGGCTGCTGCACCATTGACACAAATTTCAGTTGACCTGGGCTCACCTTCAATCGCATAGGTTTCAAATCGTGTGCCGGCGGTGACATTCCAGATATTCACTGCCTCATAGGGGAGAATATTGGATGCCTCAAGTAATTCGGGAGAAATGGTAATACTGCCTTCATAATCCAAATCTGCGTGCGTTATGCATGCACGATGAATCTTGGACTTTAACATTCTTCTGTACATCAATGAACCTGCCAAAAATGATCATGCCAGCATAAGCTGGCATGAGGAATACATATCGGTGTGCAAATGGGGTTTAGACAACTTCCACTTCTTCAGCCTGAGGACCTTTTTGTCCTTGTCCTGCTTTAAACATTACCGCGGCACCTTCTTGCAGTGTTTTGAATCCACTGCCCTGAATGGCACTAAAGTGAACAAAGTAGTCTTTGCCATTACATTCGATAAAGCCAAAGCCTTTGCCCTCATTAAACCATTTCACAGTACCACGTACTTTCTCTGCCATTTTACTACTCCTGAATTTACTTTATTAATTACTACTGCTTAATCCGTCGGCCCGAAGATCTATCGCTGGAAATTCCCGCAATCACCGGAAAGACGGATGAAGGGATAGTTTTATACTGTCCAGGCAGCTGTGTCAAGTTTTATTCCTTGGCGACATAACCGCAACCCTCGTGCGGACAAACAATCTGCCTGCCTGAGCGCTTCGTTTCCTTGACCGTCAACAGGGGCCAGGCACACTGTGGGCATGGTTTGTCTATTGGCTCATTCCATAATGCATAATCACATTTTGGATAGGATGCGCATGAATAAAATATTTTTCCTTTCCTGGATTTACGCTGCAGGATTTTCGCAGCGTTACATTTGGGACATTCAACACCTGTATCAGCCGGTTTTTCCAGAGGCTCCATAAATTTACATGCGGGATAACTGCTGCAGCCAATAAAACGACCATAGCGACCTGCTTTAATGTGCAAATCACTGGAGCATTCAGGACATGACCGCCCTTCTACCACTTCAGGCTCGGATTTTTCACCCGCTTGTCCACCTAAATCCTGGGTATAATCACAATCAGGATAACCAGTACAACCAATAAAGCGTCCGCGCTTACCAAGACGAATGGATAATGGCTTGCTGCATTTTGGACATTGTTCCTCAAGTACCTGTGTGGTCACGTCCTTGCGCTGTACCTGCTCATCAATCGCATGAATTTTTTCGATGAATGGCTGCCAAAATTCATCCATTACCGGGATCCATTCCAGTTCGCCCCTGGCTACCGCATCCAGGGTATCTTCCAGTTGTGCCGTAAACTTGTAATCCACGTAGCGGGTAAAATAATCCGTCAGGAATCCACTGACAATACGTCCGACATCCGTTGGAAAAAATCGCTTTTTATCCACAATCACGTATTCGCGCTGTTGCAAGGTATGAATAATTGCGGCGTAAGTTGAAGGACGACCAATATCCAGTTCTTTCAGTGCATTAATCAGTGATGCTTCAGAATACCGAGGTGGTGGCTCGGTAAAATGCTGGTTGGCCAGCAGATCCAGCAAGGTAACCTTGTCGCCAACGGCCAGTGCAGGCAACATGACGCTGTTTTGATCCTCATCCTTTGAATCATCATGACCTTCTTCATAAACAGTAAGAAAGCCAGGAAATGTAATGGTCGAACCATTGGCCCGAAATATATTTCCTTCACCACATTCCAGATCAACGGCCACCGTATCCAGCACTGCTTCAGCCATTTGGGAGGCAAGCGTCCGCTTCCAAATCAAACTGTACAGTTTGATTTGATCGGATGTCAGCGCCTGTTGCAACATTTCGGGATTGCGCTTGATCGAGGTGGGACGAATCGCTTCATGCGCTTCCTGGGCATTTTTGGATTTTGTTTTGAAAACCCGGGCGCTTTTTGGACAGTTTATGTCGCCATACCGCTCTATGATGTAAGACCTGATTTCCTCGATTGCCTCAACAGCCAGATTGACGGAGTCCGTACGCATATAGGTTATTAAACCCATCGTCCCGGATCCAATATCAATCCCTTCATACAATTGCTGTGCCACCATCATCGTTTTTTTTGCGGTAAAGCCCAGTTTTCTGGCTGCCTCCTGCAATAATGAGGAGGTCATAAATGGTGCAGCGGGATTGCGCTTGCGTTGCTTTTTTTCAATAGCCTTGACCTGCAGCACTCCCTGCGCCTGCTTTAACAGGGCCGCTTGAATATTGTGAGCCTGAACATCATGATTAACTGTGAATTGCTCCAGTTTTTGATGTTCATAATGCGTAAGTCTGGCTTCAAAAGTTGAAGCATCATGTTGACATTGAGCCATCAGTCGCCAGTATTCTTTTGGAATAAAGGCATCAATTTCATCTTCTCTCTCGACAATCAATCGCAAGGCTGGACTTTGCACGCGCCCGGCTGACAAACCACGTCTGACCTTCTTCCATAACAGCGGGGATAAATTAAAGCCCACCAGATAATCCAGCGCACGTCTGGCTTGCTGCGCATTCACAAGACTCATTGCAATCGGGCGAGGATGTTCGATTGCCTCCTGGACCGCTGATTTGGTAATTTCGTTAAAAACAATCCGGTGCACTGGCTTGTCTTTAATCAGCTTTCGCTCGTTCATCAATTCATAGACATGCCATGAAATAGCCTCGCCTTCGCGATCCGGATCCGTTGCCAGTAAAAGGGAGTCTGCTTTTTTCAGTGCCTTGGCGATTGATTCAATATGCCGTGCATTTCGTTCAATGGGACTATAGGTCATCATGAATTGCTGATCAGGGTTCACTGAACCTTTGCGTGGCGGCAAATCACGAACGTGCCCATAGGAGGCCAGCACCTCATAATCGCTGCCAAGATATTTTTGTATCGTTTTGCATT
>CAZDYY010000041.1:0-9245 GCA_964509745.1 uncultured Legionella sp.
GACCGGCCTGAAAGCCTGGCAATACCGTGTGAATCTTTGCCATGGTGTCCGGCGTTAGTTCGGGCAGCTGGATATGCAAGTCCGCACAGCGATCAGCCGCCATAACGCCGGCTCCGCCGCCATTGGTGACGATTGCCAGACGGGAGCCTTTTGTGCGGCGATCGCAACTGAATACCTCGGCAGCTGTAAACAACTCTTCAATACTTTTGACCCGAACGACGCCTGCGCGACAGAGTGCTGCATCAAATACGTCATCAGCACCCACCATGGCGCCGGTATGTGATATTGCCGCCATGGTTCCTTCTGCGTGACGGCCGGCCTTGATGGCTATCACCGGTTTTAACCGGGAAGCGGCTCGAATGCCGCTCATAAAACGGCGTGCATGGTGAATGCCTTCAATATATAGCAAAATACACTTTGTTTTGTTATCCAGCGCCAGATAATCCAGAATTTCACCAAATTCCAGATCAGCACAGTTGCCCAGCGAAACCAGCGTGGAAAAGCCGATTTGTTCCTCAACCGCCCAGTCAAGGATGGCAGCGATTAACGCTCCGGATTGTGAAACAAATGCCAGACCTCCAGCACTAACCGGGCTGCTTTCAAAGGTTGCATTTAAAGCGATATGAGGCCGCATCACCCCCAGACAGTTGGGGCCAATGAAATGAATACCATACTGGCGTGCTATATCCACACACTTTTTCTCAAGCTCCGCACCGCCATCCTTGATTTCACTAAATCCTGCCGACAGAATGATGGCTTGTTTGATATGGTGTTCCCCGCAATCGATGAGCACTTGAGGTACAGCTGTTGCCGGTGTGACGATCACGGCCAGATCAATGGGTTGATTGATTGCCTTGACAGAAGAAAAACATGGCTTGCCCTGAATGGATTTATGTTTGGGATTAACCGGGAAAATATCCCCGGCAAACTGACTGGATATGAGGTTTCCAAACACGCTTTTGCCAATGGACAATGGTTTATCGCTGGCACCAATGACGGCAATGGAATGTGGATTAAACAGTTTTTCCAGATAATGTGTTTCCATTTGAACTCCTCGCGCTGCGTTGTCTGGTCAAGTCATGGTTTTTTATCATGCGACAAGATCGTGGGTATAACAATACTTGTTGGACAAAACCTGGTTTGCACACTATCATTTGATTACCGTACAAATATCAAGAGGGCAGTGTATGTCGCATGGTGGCAAGCGAACAGGGGCCGGTCGTCCGAAAGGCAGCAATGTCTGGGGCGAGTCTACCAAAGCGATGCGAATCCCGGTTTCAAAGGTAATGGCTGTGCAATCATTTCTGGAGCGAGATGGTCATGCTGTGGCGTGTCCGTTGTATTCCAGTCATGTCAGGGCTGGATTTCCCTCGCCTGCGGATGATTATATCGAGACGTATCTGGATTTGAACGAGCATCTCATCAAGCATCCGGCGGCCACGTTTTTTGTTACAGCATCCGGTGACTCCATGACCGGTGCGGGTATTCAGTCTGGTGATATGCTGATTGTTGATAAAAGCCTTGATGCATCGCATGGAAAAATTGTCATTGCCGCGATTGACGGGGAGCTGACGGTCAAGCGTTTGTCACGGCAGGGCGGGCGTGTGCAATTGCTGCCTGAAAATGATGCTTACAAGCCCATTGATATCACCGATGAGCAGGATCTGGTGATCTGGGGCGTTGTGACGCATGTTATTCATTCCGCGGGGTAACCGGCGATGACGACCATGTTTGCTCTGATTGATTGCAATAATTTTTATGCCAGCTGCGAGCGCCTGTTTCGGCCCGACTTGCGCGACAAGCCCATTATTGTTTTATCCAATAATGATGGGTGCGATTGCCCGTTCAAATGAAGCCAAGGCGTTGAATATCAAAATGGGTGAGCCATGGTTTAAAATAAAAGCCTTGTGCCGGCAACATCATGTTCAGGTGTTTTCATCAAATTATGCCTTGTATGGCGATATCTCCTGGCGGGTTATGAGCGTGATTGACAGCAGCTGGCCCGAGGTTGAAATCTATTCAATCGATGAAGCATTTCTGGATATCAGCACCTTGCCTGCGCATCTGCACACGGATTTTTGTATCAGGTTGCAAAAGTGGATTTTGAAATCTACCGGCATTCCCACCTCGATTGGGATTGGCCAGACCAAAACCCTGGCAAAAATTGCCAACCATGTTTGTAAAAAGGAGCTGGGTATTCCTGTGTTTAATGTGAGTGATCAGCGTGACTGGCTAAAACGGATTGAGGTTGGTGATGTATGGGGTGTGGGCAGGCAGTGGACGAAAAAATTACAAGCGATGGGGGTTTTTACGGCAGCAGATTTGGCCGCGGTTCATTCGGGTAGTTTGAGGCGCCAGTTCAATGTGGTGCTGATGCGCACAGCAATGGAGCTACAGGGTATATCCTGTGACTGTTTACAGGATGCCGTGCCGAATAAAAGCATTATTTCCTCGCGAAGTTTTGGCGAAATGCAAACAGAGTTTTTGCCTTTGGCCCAGGCGGTCAGCAGTCATGTTGCGCGTGCCTGTGAGAAATTAAGACAGCAGAAAATGCTGGCAGGGCATTTGACGGTGTTTGTACGTACTAATCCGCACAGGCAGGAGTTGCCGCAACATGACATTAAAATACAGTTTAAATTGCTGAACCCAACCGATGATTTGCGTCTGATTACCCGCATTGCAAGGCGTTGTTTGCTGAAAATCTACAAGCCTGGTTTTCATTATAAAAAAGCCGGGGTTTGTTTTGATGATTTGATCAGCAATGCCGCCATGCAGCTGGATCTGTTTAATCAGCCAACCACGATAGAGCTGGATAAAAAAGATGATTTGATGAATGTGTTCGACAGGATTAACCGAAAATTTGGACGTCATACCATCAAACTGGCTGCAGAAGGGTTTAACAAGCCATGGGCTATGCGCGCCGATATGCAATCACCGGGTTACACCACCCGGTGGTCAGATTTGGCGGTGATTAGGAACAGGACCTGATACATCCCTAGAAACCTATGGATACTCGACCTAAAAGAACCAGGATTAAATAAATAACCAGAATTGTTCCGATAAGGCCGGATGGTCCATAACCCCAGTTTCGGCTATAACCCCAGCGTGGTAAACCACCCAGCAAGAGTAATATCAGTAAAATAAGTAATATTGTGCCGATCATGATATCTTCCTTGAAAAATAGAGTCTCATTTACAGTATAGTATATAATTTCAAAAAATGGACATGTTGTCTGTTTTTTTAACTTGAAATGTCGACAGACTCCAGTTGTCTGGTTAAAAATTTTTGAATAATCACACTAACAGGTTTGGCCAGGCCCAAATGTTTCGTTTCATCCGCACTAAACCAGCGTCCAGTGCATTCAGATACAGTATCTCCCAAAACTGTGCTATGCAAAGACAATGCCTGAATATGTAAATGATAATGGCTGAAAGAGTGTTTGAGGCGCATTAATTCCTGCGCATCTTCCGTTTTCATTTTCAGGGTATCGCGAACATACGATGATGGACAACTATCCATGTCAATACCGGGCAGGCACCACAAACCACCCCACAGGCCGGTTGGTGGACGTTTTTCAAGATAAATGGAATTTTGCTGGTTGTGCAGGAGCAAAAATTGCTGTTGTTTCACGGGCAGGATTTTTTTTGGCTTTTTCCCCGGATATTCATCCACAGCATTGTTCTGAAATGCACCGCAGGTGGTTTGCAATGGACAGGTAACGCAAAGGGGTTTTCGGGATGTGCAGCAGGTAGCCCCCATGTCCATGATGGCCTGGGTATAATCCGCGCAGTGCTGTTGTGGCATGCATGCAGTTGCGAGTTCCCACAATTTGTTTTTAACCTGGGCTTGTGCCGGGGAGCCAGCCACGAGGAAATACCGGCTTAAAACGCGCCGCACGTTACCGTCCAGAATGGCGGTTGGTTGATTAAAGGCTTGTGAAGCGATGGCCGCTGCCGTGGAGTCTCCAATGCCTGGCAGGCTCTTCAATTCATCCAGTTCCTCAGGAAATATACCGTTATACCGGGTATGAAGGATTCTGGCAGACTGGTGCAGGTTACGCGCCCGGCTGTAATAACCCAGTCCTGACCAGTGCGCCAGTACCTCATCTTCTGATGCCAGAGCCAGGGTGGCCACATCAGGGAAACGCTGGATAAATCGGGTGAAGTAGGGGATGACTGTCTTGACCTGGGTTTGTTGTAACATGATTTCAGAGATCCAGACCCGGTATGCACTTCGTGGATGTTGCCAGGGAAGATCCTTGCGTCCGTGTGTGTCAAACCATGCCAATAAGGTCTGGCTGAATGTTGGGTATGAGGCCGTCATGTATGTCGTGATTTTTTTGTCTTGAAACGCATTTTACGCTTTTGTATCTTGTTTATATATAGCACTCGACTTTACATAAAGTCGAGTAGCAGGGGAATTGGCAAATCCAGATATAAACATTGCGTCTGCTTCTTTGAGCAAAACAGGAGATATGATAACCTTCCGGCCTATTTGTAATGATCGGATTTTCACGATGTTATCTTCTCGTTCATCAACAGTTTACAGAACAACAGAATATAAAAAACTTGCCGAACAACTGTTTAAAACCTTCCAGTCTTTACAGCTTATGTCGCGAATGCTTGCGCCAGAGGAAGACAGTAAAAAGCAAGAGGCTCTCCATGAACGCATCAAAAAAGAAGAGGAAAAAATTGAAGCACTGGTAAAAAAAGCGAATTCAATGCAACCTGCACAGTCAGGTCTTTTAAAAGTGGATGAGCCATTTTGTCATTACCTGATTCGGAGCAGGTATGAAACAGGTTTCTTTGAGTTGGCTCTGATGGCCGGGCTGGATTTTTCTGTAAAGGATAAACAGGGCGTGTCTGCGCTTGCCATTGCCACGCAGGCACGCAGGTTTGATTTGGTGCAGCTTTTTGTAGAAAAAGCTGGATTAAAAGTCGATGTTACAGAGCCGATACATCCATTGTTGATCGCTACAAATCTAAAAGATACTGAATTGATGTTTTATTTTTTAAATAATCTTTCCCAATATTCCTTGTATGGAGATACATTACTGACAGTGATGTCCAGGTATGGTAATGCCGATACGATCAAGGCTGTTCCTGCCAATACCATCAATGGCAGTGGGGCTGATTTGCGCGGAAATACGCCGCTTATGCACGCCGCCTGTAATGGGAAATATCCCCGCGAGGTTATTCCTGAGCTGCTGGCTATAAATCCGGATATGTTACAGAAAAACCAGGAAGGACAAACGGTATTTCATTTGATTTTCCAGTGTTCGGCGGCACGGGTTGAACTGTTTTTTGATGTGGACCCACGATTTCGGGATTACATCGTTTCACATCAGGGCGAGCCGTGCGGCAAGGGCTATCTTCCTGTTCATTATGCGCTTAACAATGGCCATGAAACATGGGTTGATTTGCTTCTGGAAAACAATCGGGAACTGAGAAATTGTCGTGATTTATCCGGCAGGAGTCTGATTTTTTCTGCCTTGACAGCCAAGGCTAATCATTTGCAAATGGTAAAGAAATTACACGAAAAATATGGTCTCCCCCTGGATGATACAGATGACAAGGGTGTGACCCTGTTTGAGCACGCGATAGTGTGGGATGCGGTAGATGTTGTTGAGTATATGCTGGACAAAGGCATGGGGTATGGACAGTATACCGCGCTTCTTTCCTATGCAGTCGGGCACGGACTACAGAAAATGATTGAATGCCTGTTGTTACCGCGACCGAGAGGGGCAACACAAAATACTGTTGTAGATAACATTGACTGGAAGATGCATCAAAAGAGTATCGATGCCGTATGTCTTGAACAAATAACTCGATTCAGGACAGAGCCTCAGGACCAGGAATTAGTGGAGAGACGATTGAAATTTTTAAGTTTTATGATGACTGCTTTTCAGAATCAATTATTGCCAGTGGAATATTTTTCAAATTTTTCAAACCTGGCATTGTTTTGCCTGGATTATCAAATTTTGGATATTAATGCTGTCTGGGGAGAAAAAGCCGAACCATTGTTCCATATTCTTGAACGAAATTTTGCCAGTACACGTGATGCGGATGAAAATGCGTATCAGGATAATATGATATCGTTGTTGAAGTATAAACCGGACTGGAATAAACCGGATGGCGATGGTTTGAGTCTTCTCGTCAAGTGGATCAAATCCGGCACCATGGATGCGGCCAGAATGGACTGGATCTCAACGCGTTTGAATGGCATAAAAACAACCAGCCTTGATGCCAAGGGTTCATCACTCTTGCATGTTGCTTGCGAAGAGCAGCAGATTGAAGTAATAAAATGGGCATCTGATCGAGGCTTGTCTATTGTAAAATCGCGCAAAGATGGCATGAGTGCTCTGGATTGCGCCGTTCAATCGGGAAACAGCGATAATTGTGCATTTTTGGTCAGCCGGTTGAGTTCAAAACAATGGAAAGAGTATTTGAAGACGACCAGACCAGATATCAAGGATCAGATAATAGCTCATGGTTATTACGGTCGTAATCCTGTCGCTCCGGTATTGCCAGTTGTGCAAGCACCCGTAGCAAAACAACATGATGATTTGCCGGTCAAAGCGTTGGCCATCGAGGTGAGTGTCCAAATTGAAAAGGAAGAAGTCTCCCCTGTGATGTTGAAACCCGACTGGGATATGTTAATGACGGCCATTAAAGAAGAAAATGATGATATTGTGAAATCCTTGCAGAAGCCTCACTATCAGGCTGACTTGAAAAAGGTGATTGGCGATCGGGTTGCTGATGTGTTGCTTGCTGCGGCAGACAAACATCATAAATTTTTCCGCCGGGTGTTTGTGATTCAGGCAGTTAGTGAGGCGCTTGTGTCTCAGGGGAATCATGATTACAGGTGGTTGAGTGCCTTGATTGAGCAAAACAAATTTGAAAAATTACGCAGCAAGTTGCTGGAAACAGCGTGCGTGAAAACCTTTATCAGGGATCAGTATCCCCATTTGATGGCACAAGAGGTTCTGCCGCATGCCGACATTGAAACAATGCTGGTTGTTGAACCAACTATAGAACAGTCAGCGCTCGGGTTTAACAGTAGTGATTTTCACACAGCCATTGATAACAACGACAGTGATAAACTTCAAACAATGTGGGAACTCAGGCGAAACCTTGATCAGAAGCAGATTTGTAATCTTGTGAAGCATGCGATTAACAAGGGAGATCCGAACGTATTGGGTGTGCTGTTGAATCTGGCCTATGTTGAGATATCCAGTTGCAAGGAGTTCTGGAACAAGGCTGCTTGTTTGGCCATGGAAAATATACCATTGTTTAATAACAAGATCAGTGACCGATGCGCGATTGTAGATCAGTTATTCCTCCTTGAGGCAATTCGACAAAATACGGCCTTGTATGACAATCGTTTGTTGCATACAGCCATCGCTTGCGAGTTTCATTTTGTTGTTAGCTGGCTTTTGACAGCCGGGGAAAATGTTGCTGTACAAAATACTGTTGCTGTAAGCGAAAATCGTGCCTTGCGCAAGGCGATTGAGAAATTTCCACGTCCGGGGTATTTTGATCTGATCGCATTGCTACTGAACTTCCCGGCGGTTCGTAAAGCAATTGGTGTGCATAATAATTCAATTTTACGTCAGGTGAAGCATTCTAAATCACAGGAGCTGATTAATCTGTTTGAGGCACACGGTTTTTCACTGGATAATGAATTACTGAGTCATCAGTCAATGTTTAATTACTCGCCCGGGAGGCAGGGCGGTCAATTATCTCCAAATTGGGAAGACATGTTGTCGATGAACAGTATGAATGCATCGCCTGGAGGAAAACAGGGTTGACAATTCATCCTCCGAAGTCCGTCGTCCCGATTGTTGCGCGGGATGATGACGGAGGTTATGTTTTTTTTAATCTTGTAAAATTTTCTTCACTCATGGCAGGTGTTTATCTACACAGGGCACAATAAACCATGTTCGCATAAAAAAAATCGGAAATGCTCTTGATTTTTTGATCATGTGGAATATTCTACTATTATGTGTCTTGATTAAATAAGTGGGACATATTCAAACACGATCGCATAAAAAAAACCGTAAATGATTCTGGTTTTTTGTTGTTGTGGAATATTCTACACTTATGCATCATGTTTAAATACATGGGTTAGAATCAAACAGGTTCGCATAAAAAAAAATTTGATGGATGTATTGCAATCCATTTTGATGAAGTGCTAAACTGGTTGTCCTCTGTAGAAAAAGTGGATTAGATGTTGATGTCTCTTTTCAAGTTGTACTCAGGATGAGTTAATTAGGGAGAGCAGTATGCAACACAACGAATCTGACGTAATTATACTGAAGCCAACGCCTTCATTTCTGAACTTTCTGGCTGAACAACAGCCGGATATCGAGCTGCCGGATATCAGTGCGCTGAAAACTAATCACACGGCTTATACGATTGCGAAATGTGAAGATGACGAAGCAACACTCGACGAAATTGAGCGACACTTCCCGGCTATGTTCCGATATGAAATCTGTCGTTTGCTGGGTGAAAGCGCATGCAATCATTTTGAGGGAAGCTTTCTTGATTTTCTGATGTGTTTCAAGTTCGAGCTTCATTCCCAGATCATTGTCATGGAGCCTTCCATCGCTCATGGTCACCAGTTATTGTGCGTTAAACCACGTTCAGTGTTATTGAAATGGATGAAATCGACACTGGCTGAAGAGCAATCCGAGCCACCTGAAGTGTTTGAGCGGATGAATCTGTCTCATCTGGCGGAAAATGCCACGGTGCTTGTGAGGAATTTCAATCAACTGGCTGATGTCAAGGCGTTTGTGCAGCACTATTACCGACCGATTTTCAAAGCGGAAATGTTGCGCATGTGCAGTGATGAAGAACAGTGGCCAGCGATTGACACGTTTCAGATGTTCAGACGTTATTTTGCAGTTGAAATTCACACACATCTGGTTCATCTGGATGCCACATCACCAACATTGCGCGATGCGAGCCGCCGCTGCAGTTATGCCCTTGACGCCTGAGCTGGTCAGCGTCAAGGACTGGCAGCGGATGTCTTCGCTGACTGGTGTTGCTTGCAAGGTGTAACTCGTATCCGTCAGATCTCTCAGTGATAAAATGTACCAACCCTCCGGCGAGTGATTCGCACTCAATACGTCTGTTGCGCTGTTTGTACCCAGGGTAGCTGATTGATATGTTTCATGTTCGGCGTAATACAATTCCATTCGATTGGCCAAATCCAGCAATGCCATCTTTCCATCGGTTCGGTGC
>CAZDYY010000042.1:0-9175 GCA_964509745.1 uncultured Legionella sp.
ATACGGGGATATTGTGTATATCGTCCGGGAAACCAAAAGTGACAAACAGGACAAGCCTGTGTTAACTGCAACTCAACATTTTGTTGTAACAGGCGAGGTTCGTGGTGATCAGGTTCAGGTGCTCAAGGGATTGCAGGAAAATGATGTGATTGTCAGCAGTGGGCAGCTTAAACTGAAAAATGGCAGCCAGATTGCAGTGAATAACACAATTCAGCCTTTGGATAACCCGCATCCTGCGCTTGAAAATAATCATTAAGGGAATAACATGCGGTTTACGGATATTTTCATCAAACGGCCAGTATTGGCGACTGTAGTCAGCCTGATAATTCTGGTCATGGGGGTGCGATCGCTCACCTCGCTTCCTGTTCGTCAATATCCATACACTGAAAATGCCATTGTGACGGTTACAACGGTGTATACCGGTGCTGATCCGTCGATCGTGGCCGGTTTTATCACCACACCGCTGGAAACATCGATCGCACAAGCCAACGGCATCGACTACATGACATCCACCAGTACGAGTAATCAAAGTGTCATTACCATCTATTTGCGATTGAATTATGATGCACAAAAAGCACTCTCCGAAATTAATACCAAAGTGAATGCAGTGCTCAACCAGCTCCCGGTCAAATCGCAGCTTCCTGTGCTGACGATGCAGATCGGACAAACCATCGATGCCATGTATCTGGGTTTTTACAGTAATATTCTGTCAACCAGTCAAATTACAGATTATTTGCTTCGGGTCGTGCAGCCTCAAATTCAATCCATTGAGGGTATACAACAGGCTGAATTGCGCGGTGACAGACCATTTGCCATGCGTGTCTGGATTGATCCGGAAAAACTGGCCGGTTTTGGCCTGACGCCGCAAAATATTACTGACACCCTGGCAAACAACGATGTGATTACGGCATCCGGGCGTACCGATGGGAGCATGTTTACTGTCAATCTGGCTGCATCAACCAATGCCACGACGGTCGAGCAATTTCGTAATCTGATCATCAAATCGCAAAATGGAGCCATTGTGCGTTTGCGGGATGTTGCCGAAGTGTCACTGGGTGCAACCAATTATGATACCTCGGTCAGTTTTAGTGGCCATCCTGCTGTATACACGGGTATTTTGCTGACGCCAACAGCCAATTTGCTGGATGTGATTAAACGGGTAAAAACCCTGTTTCCTGAAATAAGGCAGCAATTGCCTGAGGGACTTCAGGCAAAAATTGTCTATGATTCCACTGAGTTTGTGAACAGCGCGATTCATGAGGTTGTTCTGTCCCTGGTTGAAGCGCTGGTGATCGTGAGCGGGGTGGTTTTTATATTTTTGGGCTCATTCCGGACCGTGTTGATTCCTGTGGTCACTATCCCATTGTCCCTGATTGGTGCGTTTTTTATTATGCTGCTTTTGGGATATTCGATAAATTTATTGTCATTGCTAGCGCTGGTGCTGGCTATCGGTCTGGTAGTGGATGACGCCATTATTATGGTGGAAAATATCCAAAGGCATCTGGAGGAAGGCAAATCAAAACTCGATGCTGCCCTGACCGGAGCGAGGGAGCTGGCAAATCCCATCATTGCCATCACGCTGGTGTTGCTTGCTGTTTATGTCCCGATTGCATTTATGGGTGGGTTAACCGGCGCCTTGTTTACCGAGTTTGCCTTTACCCTGGCGAGTGCTGTGACGATTTCAGCCATCATTGCCCTGACCCTGTCACCGATGATGTGCTCTAAATTACTGCATTCATCACAAAATAATGGTAAACATCACGATCGTTTCGTTCAGTTTATCAATCACCAGTTTGAGCGTCTGAGGACCTGGTATCAGCATGTTCTGCATGAGTCGTTATATTCGCTGCGGGTAACGGTCGTGTTTACGCTGATTGTATTGGTCAGTATTTATTTTCTATATTCGACAGCCAAATCCGAGCTGGCGCCCCAGGAAGATCAGGGCGTGATTATTTCCCAGTTAACCTCATCGCCCAATGCAACACTGGCCCAGACGCAACTCTATTCAAATAAAGTAAACCGGATCTATCAGTCCTTTCCTGAAACGGAACGTACCTTCCAGCTGGATGGAATCAGTGGCCTGAACTCAAGTATTATTGGTATGGGTTTGAAGCCATGGGATAAACGGGATCGCACGAGCAATCAGTTGCAACCGCTGGTTCAGGAGCAGTTGAACCGGATTGCCGGCGGTATTATCGCGGCCTTTCAACTGCCTCCCTTGCCTGGGGCACGCGGAGTACCCGTTCAGTTTGTGATCCGCAGTACGGATCCGTTTTCACGTATGAATGAAGTCAATCAGGAATTCATGAACAAAGCCCGCGCAAGCGGTATGTTTCAGTTTCTGGATACGGATTTGAAAATTGACAAGGCCCAGACCAATATCAAGCTGGACAGAAATAAAATATCTGAATTTGGTCTGACCATGCAAAGCATCAGCGGGGTATTAAGCAGTGCATTAAGCCAGGCGTATATTAATTATTTTGATTTTTCAGGCCGCTCCTATCAGGTGATTCCCCAAATGACCCGTTCGATGCGCCAAAACAATGAGCAAGTATTAAATTATTATATTAATACAGCAGCCGGCACGCCGGTTCCCCTGTCAACCGTCGCAACCCTGGAAAACAAAATCGTGCCTGAATCGTTGAATCATTTTCAACAGTTGAATTCGGCAACCCTGTCCGGTGTGCCATTCCCTGGCGTGACACTGGGGCAGGCACTGGATGAGCTGGTTAAAATTTCCCGGGATACCCTGCCGCAAGGGTATACCATAGAATACGCCGGACAATCCCGGCAATTGATTCAGGAGAGCAGTGCCTTTTTCGTCATTTTTCTCTTTGCCCTGATCATTATTTTTCTATCCCTTGCTGCCCTGTTTGAAAGCTTCCGGGATCCTGTCATTATCCTGATTAGTGTCCCCATGTCCATCTGCGGCGCGCTGATTTTTATCAGCCTTTCCATCGGTGGTGCTACGTTGAATATTTATACAGAAGTAGGGCTCGTGACCTTGATCGGCCTCATCAGCAAACATGGAATTTTGATTGTGCAGTTTGCCAATGACTTGCAGCGCGAGGGAAAAAGCAAACGAGAAGCAATCGAAACAGCCGCCAGCATCAGACTGCGTCCGATTCTCATGACCACCGGGGCGATGGTGTTAGGGGTTATTCCGCTTATACTGGCAAGAGGAGCAGGGGCTGTCAGCCGGTTTGATATCGGTCTGGTCATCGCATTCGGAATAGGCATCGGTACTTTATTCACTTTGTTTGTAGTACCTGCAATGTATTTGTTGCTTGCGGCCGGGCACGCCAGAAAGCCAGCATGATTAAAACAGGATCACAAATAACGTAATTGCACACCATCCCGTGCGGCGGATGATGTGCAAGGAGTGAGTAGCTTGCTATCGAAGTTCAGTAGTGCAATCAGTATCATTTTCATGACGGACAACATTTCCGTCAGCATCCGCTGCAGGCTGAAACATTGAACCCCTTGAAACGACAATCTTTTCGGCATCACGTAACGATGTCGCCGCTTTATCCTCTGCTGTTTTTAATTGACTTTTAACATCCTCAATTATTGTCTTCGTTTCGTTCTTTAGATCCAGATCGCCCTTCAACCAAATTGAACTACCCTCTCTTTCCACCAAATCCTTGTTTTCATTTTTATACTTATCAATAGTAACCATATCAGCATGCAAAGAGCGGGCTAATATTGCTTGTTTTACAGCGTCATATACTGGTTTGCATATTGCAATGGCCAATACCAGCGCGTTTGCTACCGGAGCATAAGATATCAGTGCAGCAGCCACGCTGGTATAAAACAGCACTAACGCGCCAGCAACCACAGCGAGGGCGATTTGTGCGGCCTGATTACGCAAGAATATGGCATTACGATACATTTTTTCTTTATCATCATAACCAGCTGTCTTTTGTTGAAACACAGCAATGCGTTCCAGCAGCTCTTGAGTTGATTTGATAGCCTCGTCCAGACCGTAATTTTGACGCAGAATGCCCGGGCGAGGACTCAGTGGGTTTCTGTTTGCCGGAGTGAAAATGG
The DNA here is from genome assembly GCA_964509745.1 of uncultured Legionella sp. GTDB lineage: Bacteria > Pseudomonadota > Gammaproteobacteria > Legionellales > Legionellaceae > DDPF01. Next base: position 4,051 of record CAZDYY010000042.1, read on the forward strand.
GTCTGCCAGTCGAAATAGCCGCTCCGCCTGACCTGATCACCGGGTGCCTTGTATCTGGCGATATGGAAGGTTGTCTGAATCGTTGAAATGCGTTTTCTACTGAACCAGCTTCAACTATCTTGTGAGCATTTAAAAAAGTGTTACAACTCTCAAGCTCTCTGTTCAATTCAGCCTTTTGATAATTATATCGCTCAAGCTTACTAGCCAGACTCTCTGGATTTTCCACCTGAATACCCGCTTTTTCTTCGGCGGCCAAAGCATCCAGCGTTGCATTTACTCTAGTAATAATCTCAAACTGCGGCAGCATCGCCAAACAACTATTGCGCAGTTCATTAAAGTTAACTTGTTCAGTCAGAAATATTTTTATTTCTTTTTTTAATTCTGCATAAACATAAAATTCATTTAAAGACATCAGGATTACTCGTTATAAAAATGCAAATTTTACACATGGTAGTTAATTAGCCAACAAGTTTGGTCAAGGGCATCGTTACCAGTCCATTTTTGACAATCAACTGTCTAATCATGAAGATGCGGCGGAGGGCTATCTTACCGATTGACTTGATAAAACAAGCATACCATATTGATAATTTTTTGATTTTAATGTATTATTTGTGCCAACTTTTGGCTTGGGATAGCTCATTCATGTTTCGTGTCGTATTTGTCCTGTTTTGTTTATTCACTTCAGCGGTATATGCTGAGCCCGTCAGTTCCGTCTGCCAGCAACGTCATTGCCTTGGCGTAGTTGATGCCGGCAGTACCGGTTCAAGATTACATATATATGCCTATGATCTGGATGATAAGAAAGCCCCGGTGAATATTAGTCAAATCTGGATCAATAAAACCACCCCGGGTTTTGCCAATATTGAACCAAACCAGGAAACCATGGATGCCTACCTGAAAAACCTGTTTGCGAACGCACCGGAAGAAAACCTTCCGGTGTACTTCTATGCAACTGCGGGTATGCGATTGATCTCAAAGCCCAAACAGCTGCAACGCTACAAGGCCCTGGAGCAATGGTTTTCAACCCGGAAACAATGGACGCTACTGGAAGCCAAAACTATTTCCGGCAAACAGGAAGGCGTGTTTGGCTGGCTGGCCGTTAATTATCAATCAGGAGCACTACAATCTGCAGACAAACCGCTGGCCAGTGTGATGGACATGGGGGGAGCTTCTGTCCAGGTGGTCATTCCGGTAAAAAATACAGATGCAGCAGATCCGGATGATCTGGTTCAGCTGGATACTTACAACCGGCCCATCACCCTGTTTGTGCATAGTTTTCTCGGACTCGGCCAGACTGAAGTCTCCCATCAGTTTTTGAATAATGCCCATTGTTTTTCATACGACTACCCGTTACCCAACGAATCAACAGGGCAGGGCGATGCCTACTCCTGCCAGCAAGATATTTCTAAAATGATTCAATCCGTGCATGATGTAAACCACATCGTTGGCCCGATACTGGCAAATAACCCCGGCACTCCCTGGCATGCCGTCAGTGGCCTGAGCTCGCTGGTCAAGAACAAACCCTTCAATTTCGTAAATAATCAATTTTCCAGTCAGGATATGCTGGAGCAGGCAGACAACGAGTTATGCCGTCAATCCTGGAACACCTTGCAAAGCAAGTATTCTGACAACGACTATACCTTCATCAGTTGCCTCACAGCCGCGTATTATCACGCGCTGATAGTCGACGGCTACGGTTTGCTCCCGACCCAGCCAATCAATTTTGTTGCAGACGCAGAAGAACCCGACTGGACCCTCGGCGCAGTCCTGCAACACCTCGACAGGCAATAATTCAACCGATATAATTCAAGTCACTGCGCCGTTGTAGCTCAGTTGGTAGAGCAATTGATTCGTAATCAGGAGGTCGGAGGTTCGATTCCCCCCAGCGGCACCAATGAAATCAAATAGTTACGTGTTTTTAGGTCGATGATAAAAGTCTTCGGTGGGTACTTTAATGGGTACTTGTTACACTTTATCAGTCATGTAATTGAACGATTTTGTTTGATATTGGTTGATGTTCTGATAAAAAAAATATATGAGATCGAAATAAAATGACAACTGAGCAATACATTGAACGAGAAGTAAAAGCGCGCATTAAGGACGATAGATATAAAGATCTGAGGCTAACGGTTAAGCGAATCAATAATAAAATGAATTTGATAATTGTGCTTATCGTAGTCTTTACTGTTTTGCGGGTAGTGTTACATTTTTAACAATCTTTATTTGGGAAAAATGTAAAGCCCCAAAACGGGGCTTTAGCAGTGTGAAAAAACATGTGTCTGTCCCTGAGCTTCAACCGAAAAATAGTCATTGATAAACAAATCCCGAGAAAACGCCTCGTGATCGAAATATCCTGCTAAATAATCCGGTATTGCATCGCTGTAACATTCTTCAAACATCGACTGGGCAAAATCAACTTCACTATCCCAAGCACCGTGATAGTGATCCTCCAGAAACCGATGAGCATCATCAATTGAGTATTCACCCATAAGGGTTGCACCCAATTCTCCATGCACATTGATGAAGTTAGCAATTTTGACGACAGTCTCAATGCTTTCATATTCTTCGATTCGCGCACTGCCGAATCCTGAATAATCATGCAGCGCCCATTCCTCTGCATCTTCCACCGGACTGTCTGCCAGCATCTCGTTGATGTCATCGTAAATCCCATCAACGCCTTGCATGGCATCGACCCACCTGCCATGAAGATATCCACTGCTATATGCAGCCAGACAGGCAACATAGATTTGTGGTGTATCCATAATGTGTTCTCCATTGATTGATAAAAAAAATCGCACAACAGAGAAGCACTCGCACAGCAGTGATTTCTGTTGTGCGAAAGTTCGGTTTCAGGTCAACCCGCAGCAAGTCGTAATGGACTTGAGCGTTTTTTGACATGGTTAATCAAGGCACTGAGTTTTTGCAAACTCAGATCGGCTTGTTGAATGTCATCAAGTGATAGCTGCCGGCTCAAGCCTTGCAGATCATTGACGCACCAAGCCAACTCAAACAGCAGATGCCCGATTTCCCCTGGAACAGTATCGAGTTTTTGCATGGTCGCTCTCCTGATAAATGAGGGATTCCAATCCCGTCAGGGAAGGTGATTCCCTGATGGGTCATTGCAAAACCAAAGATAACTGTCCCTGGTTGATTTGCCTGATTGTTAAAGAATATAACTGCGTTTCATAACAAGTTATGAAAGCTATCCGTGAGTTTGTAGCTGATTGTTACAAAATGAATCCATGAGTTTCCCGACTAAACGCTCGGCCACAAGATTGGGGAAAGAAGGTGGCAGTCACAAAACCCCGAAGGGTTTCACCAGAGTTTCACTGGTTCATCAGTTGTGTTCGCACTAGATTATCAATGATTTGACGGAAATCAATGTATTTTTGACGCTGTAATCAAATGAACCTGATTGATAGTTTAACCCAGATAAATTTTGGTGATCGCCAGCCTGGAATGGCCTAATGACTCGCTTATGATTACGCGTGCTCGATAATCTATAGCACGTTCAACGTTATTTAATGACTTTGCGGGTTTACCGCCTTCAATAGGGCAAAGCAACCCTTTACCCTGCGGATCAAATTGCTTCGTCAATTCATGATATCGACGCTGCGCATACGCATGGCGCAGGCCATGACATTTGCTGATTCCCATTTGTTCGGTTTGCATCTGATAGTGTCTCAGGTGTTGTTTGTACGTTCGTTCTTTCGGGATCAATGATTGACCGGCTGGTACTTGCTGGATTGCTTTGATTAACCATTGGCGTTGCTCATGATTGGTAATACCAATTGCTCGCCCGATACCGCCTTTCGTCCAGCTCGGTTTGATTTTCAGCTCTTCCCCGTCCCATGCATCATTGAGCACAATTTTCATTGATTCCTCACGACGTAGGCCAAACAAGGATTGGGCTTCAAGAGACAAGTGAATCATTGGATCAGTACAATTTGAAAAATCAATCTGATGAATGGCTTTATTATGCGTTGGTGCATAGCTGCGTCGAGAGATTTGATAGGCATCGTTATCTGGTTTAACCAGTTGAGGTTTTTCAAGCAATACGCCGACCTTACGTAATTTGGACATGTAATTTTTAATCGTTGCCGGATTCTTGTCCTGACTTTTCCAATGCTCAACCAGAATATGCACGTGTTTGGGTTTCAAACCGTTGATATGTGTCAGCATATGACCCTGAGCATGTAAATCTTTGACGCACCGGTTTAACATATGCCGCATATCGGCAAGGCTTGCAAAGGAATAGCCTTTGCCGTTCTCTTTCAGGCATTGATTAATCGAGTATTGGGTGCTTTTTAATTTGGATTTACTCATTGAGATACGACCACAATGTATTGCGTGACTTGATGCCCATTTCATTACGAATTAACCAGCAGACCTGATAGTTACCAAGGACAGGGGATAGCTCCGCCTTCAATTGTTGGGCATAAAGATACCGGTAACGTTTATTTACCGGCAAGCGGCGAGGGGATAAAGCCTGCTGCCATTGGTAACGGATTTCATCGTAGCCATGGCATTGGATTAAATTTCTGGACCCACCAGTATGGATGTATATATCAGCGATGAGTGTTTTCTGAGTTTCGTTGCGCAAAGGAACAACTCTGTCCTCGGAATTAAACGCAATGTCCCGAGTAATCCAAAGACTATCATCCCGAAAATGAATATCAGGGATACAACGTATTGCTTCACTGAACGTTAACCCAAATTGCGTTTGCAATGCCATGATATAACGAGCAGAAGGTTCAGTGATTGCCAGCCAAACATCTGGTTGAATTTCAGATTTTGTACAGGGCTTATATTCGCGTTTTAAATTCAGACTTTGATTGTCAATCCCTGTTACCGGGCAATCAATCCAGGTTAAAAAGCAACGAATGACAGACATGTAACGCATGACGGTCGCTGGTTTTATTTTGTGACGTTGCCAATGCTGAACCAGATTTTGAATATGCACGGACTTTAAGCTGTTCCAAGACGCAGGAACATCGCCTGAAACAAATAAATCATCAATCATTTTATGAATGACAAAAGCACGTCGTTGTTTCTCCCTGAAGCTGCCTCGACGATTCAGTTTCAAATATCGATTTGCAGTTTGTTTCAAAGAATGTAATCGCAT
>CAZDYY010000043.1:0-9169 GCA_964509745.1 uncultured Legionella sp.
CTCTTACCCATCTCTGTACAAAGATCCCTAAAATCTTGTGTTATCTTCGAAATGTTGTAATCAAGTTTGTCAAAAGACCAAGATGAACTCTTGCAGGCAAGATCCAGTGATTGAATTGATGGAAAAATGTAAACGTTATCCTTAGTTATGAGTGGTAACAGCAATGCGTCCATGTTATCAGCCAACGTGCGCAGCTCCCCATAAATAACCGATTGTTCAGCATGTTGCTGTAAACTTGCCTCATCCAAACCTTGCTTTATTGTACCCACCTTATTTTTGTAGCTCTTGGTTGATTGGTTTTTTTTGTTCATGACTGGCTCCTTTTTTATTTTTTACCCAAATGAAATTCAAATAGAATAACAGTTATACTGTTTGTATAGAGCAAAATTAAAGAAAATGCCAATTTTTGTGGACACGAGGGTGCGATTAAACGTGTGGCTTTCATATATTTCCAGAAACCGCTCAGGCTGAGCGGGTAACCGCACTTTTAATCACACCCTGTACACGACAAAAATTAATTATGTTATTGCCCCTTCTGGCAAAAAAGCAACACTCGAAGCAGTCACACTACAGAGGATTTATTTCATAATCCAGTATAGAATAACTCTGTTAAGGGTCATATCTGGAGAAAAAATGAGTGTATTGGATTTAAGCGCGTTGAAAAAAACAATTGATGCATTTTCACGTACTTGTCATGCGGTTAATGACCCCAAAAAGATAAGTCAGTTTTCTCCTGATCTTCAAGATGCACTTAAAGCCGGCGTGATTCAAAACTTTGAATTTACATATGAAATGGCATGGAAATTTATCAAGCGCTGGCTGGAAAAAAATTATTCCAGCAGCTATGTCGACGGCATTACCCGCCGCGAACTATTTCGTCTGGCAGCAGAAAGTCAGCTCATCGACAGTGTAGATACATGGATGACATACCATCAGGCACGCAACCAGACCTCTCATACATATGATAAACAAGTCGCCATAGAAGTGTATGGCATATCCCTTGACTTTCTTGATGCTGTTCAAAACCTCTATCAACAACTGCAAGAAAAAAATGATTGATATAACACATGAACACCTGACGATTGTGCAACAGATATTACAGCAATATGTGCCTGGCGTACCTGTCTGGATTTTTGGATCGCGCATTAAAGGCACTGCCAAATCATATTCAGACCTGGATCTGGTTATTATTGATCGGCAAAAAATGCCATTGGGGATTTTTTATAAAATTAAAGATGCATTTGAAGAATCAACACTGCCCTACCGGGTTGATGTATTGGATTGGCATCGCATTAGCCCCGATTTTAGAAAAGTGATTCAACAGGACTATATGCGTCTGGATGATTATACAAGCAACCACTGATAAACAGGCATCACCGTTATAACCCGCTGTTCTGGTAATTCAATGACCTCACTTTCATCCAGCGTCAGTACAATGCCTTTTTTGATACCCATCTCACTCGACGCCTTTTCCATTCTTTCAATCGTTTTTCCCGGGCAGCAGGGCAGGATCAGAGCATGCTCGATGATTTGGGTGAAACGAAAATGAGAGATTGATTTGCCGATTAACTCCATTCAAGATGCAGTTGAAAAACTGGACTGGTACGCTTTACGTTGGAGAATTGAAACATTTCATAAAATATTAAAATCAGGCTGCAAGGCCGAATCCAGGTCAGTGGGCGGGCTTTTCTTTTCCTTGTTCTCACGAGTCACCATGCCGCGATGCTTGCTGAACAATCGTTTGACCGGTTTGATTGGCCCACGCGGAGTGGGGAAGACAACCTTGTTATTACAATTAATTAAACAACATTATGCCGAAACAAGGCGTGTCTTTTATTTTTCAGCTGATCATATTTATTTTAAGGAAAAAAAAATCTACAGCTTTATTGAGGAGCTATCAGGTATGGTCTGTTGACAAGACACCTTTCAGATCCTCAATCGACATGGGTTTGTAATAATAAAACCCCTGCACCATATCGCAATGTTCCTGGATTAAAAAATCAACCTCAGCTTTTGTTTCTGCACCTTCTGCAACAACTACCATATCCAGAGCATGTGCAAGTCCTATCATTGATTTTACAATTTTAGCATTTGGGATATTGCCAGGTAATCCGGTAATAAATGATCTGTCTATTTTTATTTTATATACCGGTACCCGGTTGAAATAACTAAAGGATGAAAAGCCCGTACCAAAATCATCAATGGCAAGTTGAAATCCAAGCTTATATAGTGCTGAGAGTACCGCGATATTATGCTCAGTATCCATGACAAGCATGTTTTCAGTGATTTCCAGTTCGATCTGATTGGCTGTTATTCCGAACTCGTTCATGAGTGATTCAAGATACTCTACAAGATGAAAGCCATCTTCCAATTGCTGAGCTGAAATATTGATAGAAACAGGTATGTCTAACCTTGTCAACGCCAATTGCTCGAAAACCATGCGCATAACGAGTTCGTTTAGAGTCACAATAAGATTATTTTGTTCTGCAAAAGGAATAAATTGATCAGGGTGGATCAATCCCTTAACGGGATGTTGCCATCGAATCAGCGATTCAGCATTGGAAATATTGCCCGTTTTGAGATCGACTTGAGGCTGAAATTCCAGAAAGAATTGATTTTGATTTTTCATGGCTTGACGCAAATCGGCATCCATGGAGATTTTGCGAGAGGCAATAAACGGTAAATTCTTGTTGAAAAAGAAAATCCTGTTGTCGCCCAGCGCTTTTGCCTGAGCCATTGCCAAATCAGCGTTCGTGACCAACGATTTGCTATCCAGTCCATCACGCGGATAAATGGCGACACCGATACAGGCTGATACACTAATTTTATGTTTATCAATCTTGATTGTATCCTTGAAGCGATGATGAATTTCACGCGCATAGTCAGTAGCATTTTGTTTATCCGTTTCAGCAATACACAGGATAAATTTATCCGCTCCCAGTCTGGCCAGACTAAACGTTTTATGCTTTATCGGTTTGCTTAATCGTGTTGCAACATTCTTTAATACACTATCACCCACATCATGACCTAACGCTTCGTTGATTAGTTTAAAACGATCGATGTCCACGACCATGATAACGATAGATGTCGATTTTTCTTCAGCGATCAGGTTCGTCAAGTAATCTTCCAGAGCTGACCGATTCAACAGGCCGGTTAATAAATCATGTTTGGCAGCTTGTTTAATTTTCTCAATGGCATTGTGCTGTAAAATAAACTCGCCGGAGAGTTTGCTAATCTGCTCCAGCAAGATCAACAAACGCTCATTCGGTTTTATTGTCTCGTTACTGAAAAACTCCATGACTCCATAAAGGTTATTTTGAAAAATAACCGGTATTCCAAATGCACTGTTTAACTCGGCCATTTTTGCATCATTTGCTCGAGAATAAATCTTGTTAACGGAATAATCCTCTATAAAGAAGGGTTGTTTTGTTTTCCAGACTTGCCCCGGGAAACCTTCACCTGGCTTAAATGTATGTTGATAATTTTTTATTGCAAATTCATCCAGGCCTTTGCTGTTTTTATGCCATGTGTCAACGCAACGTAATGTATTGTTTGTATTATCTACCAACCACAAGCCAGTAAATGCCAGGTCCAGCGAGCGAGCGATTACTTCAAGTGCATTTCGAAAAAAACTGGTAATGGACGTTTCATTTTCACCTAACCTTAACAGATCAATCATAACTTGTTTGTGTATTTTTTCCTGCGTTATCTCCGTCAGATCAACCGCTATACCAATCACCACAAACACATGTTTTAATTCATCCCTGACTTGAAATATTCTGGAAAATATACGACGAATGGTTCCGTCTGGTCTTTTAATTCGAAACTCAGCTGACGGGTTTACTTTTCCTTGTTTTATACCTGAAAAAATTGAATCGTGAGCAATCTTTCTATCTTCTGGAATAATGGCGTCAAACCAATCATTAGGATTTTTATATAATGACTCGCAGCTTCTTCCCCATATTTTTTCATAGGCTGGGCTAACGTAGGTTATTTTGCTTAAATCGGGTAATGTTGTATAAAAAACAATATCTATATGCTCTGCAAATTGCTGAAATATCATTTCATTATATTGCAGTTCGGATTGGAGCCTTGCCTGAGCTTTTTCCTTACCATCAAGAATAATCGCTATTATAGCAGTCGTAATCCCGGTCAAGACAAGAATCCCGACCTGGGTAATAACGATGACAGTAAACGTCCCCAGCACTCTTTCGTGTTGCAGATACAAACCCAGTTGAAACAACAGGATGGGAGAAAGAATTGGGATGGCGATAATCCGGCGTAATAAATATCCACTGTTGTTATTTCTGAGCAAAATACCCACAAGTCCCAAATCCGGATGGATTAACAGAATGCCGGTATTGATCAGCATAAATAACGCGATGTTTTTTAAAGGAATGGTTGTAAATTTTATGTAAACACTTCCTGGTTCTGCGCCGTAAAGATAATTAAAGAATGCAACAAGCGTTATTACTACAGAAACCCAGACCATTGTCTGGCTCAACCAGATAAGTTTTGATTTTTTTAATAACCCCAAAAGAGCAAAACCGATTAAAATGAAATTAACTGAACTAACAAATGCCATTCGTTCAGTCACCATCGTGTTTGAATCGAAGTTGGTCAGGCGGTTAAAAATGGCTGTGCTACTTAAGGCCAAAATAATTATTACCAGCGCAATATAGAGTATCCTGGTGGGGAGCCCATGATTTTTTTTATTAATGAGCAATAACGCAACACCCGCAAGAGCAAAGCAAACGGCCGTATTTATTTTCATAACACCAAGAAAATCTACAATGCCGGATAACAGGGGAATGTGGTATCGCATGCCAAGATACATAGCAAGGCTGGTTGAAATGACCACGCCGGCAATCAATGCAACAAAAAAATGAATCAAGTTTTGTAGTTTAAGGTTATTGTTGCTTATCATCCATGATCAACTTATTGTGGGAATATACCTTAACAATAGACCATATTTAATGAAGTGCCATTGTCGTGTGGGGTCAGGGCGCCATGGCCTCTTTGGGGCAAACACCGGCAATTAGACGAACTCGTGTCATATTCAGCTTGGTTCGCACTTCACATGACAGGAAATTGGAAACCGTTCCAACAAGTACAACGGGTAATTAACTAAAATACCATCGTTTGATAAATTCCGGGTCGATGTTCTGGCAGCTTGTTTTGGATTGTATTTTTCTATATAAATCCTCAAGCTTTTGCCCTTGGTTGATTGGCCGGCTTTTACTTCCAAAGGAATCAGCTGATCTTCTACAGGCAACAGGAAATCAACTTCCGCTGTGTTACCACTTGTCCAATAAAACAGTTTGTCAAACCCGGAATAAATCAACATTTGTGTAACCACGTTTTCAGTCAATGCACCCTTGAACTCCGTAAACAGGTCGTTATCCTTTAACAAAACCTTGCTGGATAAATCGGACAGTGCGCCAAGAAGTCCAACATCAAAGGCATACATTTTAAACGCTGTCCTGTCTTCATAAGCAGGCAATGGCAATCCGGGAGTAGTTAAATTGATACAGCGATAAATTAATCCGGCATCAATGAGCCATTGAATGGCTGTCTCATATTCCCGCGCTCTTGCACCCTCACGCAACAGTGAAAAAACAAATTTTTTGTTTTCCTTTGCCAACTGGTTTGGAATAGCATTCCATAATAAAGTGATTTTCTGAATTAAATTTGCAGGAGCATGCCGGGCAAAATCAAGCTCATAGTTTTTATTAATAGCCTTTTGTATTTCGCGTATACCAGGGAGACTATTGGTTTTTTGATAATGAGCAACTGCTTCCGGCATGCCACCGATGTATATATACAATCGAAAAAATTCAAGTAATTGTTTATGAATTGGTTCGGGAATTTTCCCAATGGTATGAATAGAGTTAACAAACTCAACCAGTCTATGATTGCCCAATGCTGAAAGAAACTCCAGAAAACCCAAGGGATTAAGAGGAACAAGATCTACTTTTCCAACTGGAAAACCCGATTGATTTCCCATTTTTATCCCTAAAAGAGAACCAGCAGCTGCAATATAATAATGACTGGCTTCTTCACAAAAATATTTTAAACTGGTTAATGCTCGTGGACAAAGCTGTATTTCATCAAAAATAATCAATGTGGTTTCAGAATGGATAACCCTGTTAAAATAAGTTTCCAATGCCTGAATAATCTTGTTTGGCGAAATATTGGTTTCAAAAAAAGCATGCAAATCCAGATTTTCTTCAAAATTAATATACAGCATGGATTCAAATGCATTCCGCCCAAATTCTTTTAACAAAAACGTCTTGCCAACTTGCCTGGCTCCCATTAATACCAATGGCTTGCGCTGGCTGGATGATTTCCATTTTTCCAATTTTTCATAGCAATACCGTTTCATGTGTCACATAATTAATGGGAATAATGTAAATATTATCACATTATTCATATGAATATATGGGTTTGAAAAAAATATATCTCTTGATATACCCAACTGAAGATCTTTCTCTGGCTTTGCTTCAAGGAAACTCATTCCAGAGGTTCGCTGCGCTTTACAGGCCATGCGGTTGTGCTGGTAAACAAAACTCTGGTAACTAATGCCTTGTTGTTGGCAATATTCTGCCTGGGTTAATCCACTGGATTTCCATGCTGCATCGGAATGTTCCCGCCAGAAACCCCGTTTATATGCATGTTTGTTTTCAGAACTCATCTAATACTCCTTTCTAATTCAATGAACAGGAGTATCAGGGATGAAATGCAGGATTAACAGGTGGGGTTTATTGCACGCTTACAAAGTGCCATCTGGGCATCCTAAAAAAATATAACGACCCGCTACGCGGGTACTGCAAGGTCAAGGTCAAAACAAAAGGGATAAAGTGATAAAGGGTTAAAAAGCCCGAGAACAGCGGACCCTAAAACTATTGCTCTTGTTGATGCTGAGCGGGTTGCCGAGGTTGAAGTTCAGCCGCCACGCATTGGTGGAGCTGGCCTCGGTAGAGCTCCAATAGTAGGTGCTGGCGAACCCAGTGCCACCTGCTGCAACCGAGCCTGTGGCAATGGCTGTTCGATTGTTATAAAGACAGTTTAATTGAGAATTTGTAACAGTGCTTGACCCTGACGGTAAAAACCAACCACTGGTAAAGCCACCCGTTACTGACAGCTCATTACACGTTCGCGCTGCATACGTAGTTCCAGTTCCAAGTGCTGCAACAATCGTTGTGGTATTAGCCGCTCCATCGGTTGTGCTGGTAGCACCCGTCGTCGTGCCTGAGCCGCCCCATCCTTGAGCGGTACTTTGGTCTGATATGGTAACCACAATATCGAATAAATTAAACGAGGTCCCTGTGTTCTGACAGCCAATCACGCCACCATCTGCGGGATCACCTACAGCGGCGGTTGTTTTTAAGGTGAAACTCTGTGTACCGCTTCCTGAGGTGCATTCACCTGAGGGTCCCGCCGTGCACGTGACAGGAATACAGGCGTAACTAAGACCTGAGAAGTTCGCCTGCGGTGTATTGCTGTTAGTGCTTTTAAACGTCACGGCGACCGATTGAATGGTCGTCATGTCAGCAATGGATAATTTAGTGCTGCCCACATTCCATGTGGATGCGGCGACTAATCCAAAAGGGGTGCTTGTGTTAATGGTATGGGATGTGCCATCAGGCGTGGTATAAGAGCCCGTACCCGCCACAGCACCTGTGCAGTTGGCTGATGTAAAATAACTTAATCTTATTTTTGAAATGATGGTGGCGTCGGTTCCGCCACTGGCGGCCTGTTGAAACATCACGGTTTTTGTTGCGGTGAATACACCTCGGTCCCAAGGCTCGCCTTTACGAAGGTTTTTGAGTAAATCCGTGGTTGTGATGGGTTTTGCAACACTTATCGAAGGCAATAAAACAATGGCCATTGCCGTGATAGACAACGCGACTGTGCATGTGTGCGGTAATTTAATCGTGAATGTCATTTTTTTCTCCTGTCATGTAAGTGCATTTGATTGAATCGTTCGTTTAACATGAATGCTTGTATGGTTTTTATCATGGTCTTATGGGGTGATTTGTCATGCGTGTGTGTTTTCGGTAATGACTGGAATTCATTTTGAAAGAGTCCACTGTCCCATTGCGCTTTAAATGTATGAAATGACCCCCACTGTCTAGACGAATGTGAGTTAAACTAGAATTTAGTTGTCAAAGAATCCTTGACAACTGCTTCTGATGGCAAAGAATATAAGATTGCATTTTGAATGCGCATTAAGCAACTGACAATTTACATGGCAGCATAAGAAGCGACCACACTTAAATGATGTTTTTGTCCTCTCACTTCATCATGCAATGCCAGCCTTTCATTACCTTTTTGAAGGATTACTTCATATCCAAAAGCATTAGCTATTTTTATTAAATTACTTGCCTTTATATCATGCTGTTTTCCGGAGCGTATATCTTGTATTACGGAAGGCGATAACTGAGCTTCTTTTGCCAGACCACGAACAGATTTATCATCTGCTTCCATTACAGAAATCAGTAACTCAGAAAAAAGCAGTTCTTTATAGCTCTGCTCATAAGCTTGCTTGAACTTTTTATCCTGCATTTTTCTTTCATAGGTAGATAATGGCTTATTCATAATAATCTCCACGCTTTAGTCTCAATTCATAATCGTCTTTGATTTTTAATGCCTTATCTTTTTCTTTTGGTGGTAATTTATCAGTTTTTTTATGAAAAGCATTTGTTACAATAATTTTTTGTCCGGTAAAGAAAAAACATAGGAATCTGTGTGGCTGAGGCTTGAAGGCAAAAATTTTATCTCCTTCACTCCTGAATTTAGTCTCATTCTTGATTGCGCCAATATTCCCCATTAATTCAAATAAACCCAATAATTTAATTTGTTCATTTTCAGTCAAGGATTCAAAGTAATCCAAAGCAACACTGTGACCTTTGGTGTCAAAATACCATTCAATGAGAAATTTTTCTCCCTCAAAGGCGACAAATTCGCATGATTGTTTTTGTTCATTTTTCATACTATAAATCGTACCACCTAACCAGTACGCTGTCAAATTTCGCATGCAAACGGGTGCTGATCCAGCAAAGACAGACAAATTGATCGGTTTAAAAACAAATCCGGTTGTTTTTGTATAAATAACCTACGTTCCCGCGAAATAGTTCAGTTTACTATTCATTTTCCCGGCGCGGGC
>CAZDYY010000044.1:0-9069 GCA_964509745.1 uncultured Legionella sp.
GCTATGTGTCATTCCACTGGGTCAATTGGCGACACACTGATTGGCCCTTTCTATTGTTTAATATCCCTTACACCGTATCCTTTCGTACAAACTCTTTCTGGCTGAATGCAACACGTTCAGGTATGGGTTCCTTGCCTGCCAGAGCGACGTGTTCCTCGATTTTTTTGTAGCGTGCAAGGCCGCCGTCACGGTTGGCTATCTGGATATTCAGGCCTGGTCTGGCGTTGAGTTCCAGCATGACAGGTCCCAGATCCTTGTCCAGTACAATATCCACGCCCAGATAGCCCAGCCCTGTTAGCTCGTAACAGCTGGCGGCGATGTCCAGAATTTTGTTCCAGTAGGGGACTGTGATGCCGGCAATGGGATTCATGGTGTCGGGGTGATAATCAATGGCATCGTTGTGAAATACCCCGCCGAATGTTGTGCCGGTTCCCAGATCAATCCCGACACCAATAGCGCCCTGATGCAGGTTTGCCTTGCCGCCGGACAGGTGGGTGGGGAGCCTGACCATGGCCATTGCCGGGTAACCGAGCAGGGTGATGATGCGAATATCGGGAACACCTTCATAACTGACGCCGGCAAATACCGGGTCAACAATTACCCGCCGCTCTATCAACACATGATCAGGATGCCCGCCAAGGCTGCATGCACCCGAAAGCAGGCTGGAGAGATGGTGAGCCAAATCCTGGCTGGTTAGCATGCGACCATTGATTTGACGGTAACGGCCCAGTACCTTGTCGGTAATGACGAGAATGCCGTCACCACCGGCACCACGTGCAGGCTTTATAACAAAGTCCTTGTAAGGCTCGAGTAATTGATCCAGTTTCTTTATCTGGTGTTCAGTTTCAATCAGTTCATATAATGGCGGCACAGCAATGCCTGCCTGCAATGCCAGCCGTTTGGTTCTGGATTTATCATCCACCAGCGGATAAAGTTTTCGCTGGTTGTAGCGCAAGACGTAATCACTGTTACGCTGGTTAATGCTTAACACACCGATGTTTCGAAGGCGATGATAAATCTTCCACATAGGGATCCTTTATGATTTTCCAGCCAGGGCATTGAAGCGGAACAGTTCAAACAGCCTGTAGCCACGATACTGGCCAAACCACAGAATAATCGCCAGCAAGACCAGCAATAATTCCGGGAAAGCAAACACCAGGTATTGCAGTGGCGGGTAGTTCATGGCAAAAAATGCGATGACTGCTGCGAAGAGACTGCCCACACCCGATTTAATTGCCTCTGAGGCGCCGCGTTCATCCCAGGTGATGCACATGCGCTCAATGGTCATGGTGAGAATGACCATGGGGAACAGGGCGACGGATAACCCGGCCTCGAGACCAAGATTCTGGCTTAATACACTGATGAGTATCATGAGGATAATCACAACAGTCAAAATGGCAGCCAGCCTTGGAACAAGGAGCAGGCGAAGCTGATCCAGATAAAAACGCGCTGCCAGTCCAAACGATACAATGATTGTAAACAGGACAATCCCCCAAATCACATGGGTTTCGCGAAATGCCAGTGCTATCAACACGGGCATAAAGGTGCCGAATGTTTTCAGTCCGACAAAATTGCGCAGCAACAAAATAATGAACGCACCAATGGGTATGGTGAGTAAAATTTTATAGGTCTCCTGGACGTGAACCGGCAGCTGCAGCAGGGAAAAACGCAGCAGTTGTGAATCGGTTTGCAAGCCATGTGCCTTGGCAACACTCAAGGCATTGATAGGGGTTGGTGAGACAGTGAGGGTAAATTGTGCTTTTTTCCCGCCAGTCAGGGAAAACATGGGGTCACTGCCATATTGCCAGACGAGAAAATCTTTTGGCAGACCGGCAGCAACGGTGCGCGGGTTGATATAAATCCAGTCTTTGCCGTTAAATACAGCCAGAAGCAACTTGAAGTCTGCCTTGGCCTGTTGACTTAAATGGATGCCGTACACCGGCATGGCATTAATACTGGCCTGGTTTAACACGGTGACGGCAGCATCGACAATATTGCCTTCATTAAAATCATTCCCCACCAGCAATTTGGCATTGCCGTCCTGTTTGTTGAGTTCCTTGATTGTGCTCTGGGCAAAGGTTTGAATATCAGCAGATGACTGGCGAGCCTGGGCGATGATGGCGTCCACAGCCGTTTTTTTGTTTTCTTCCAGTGGTTGTATTTTGATATGGGCTGGTTTGGTCAGCCAGGCATCATTGCCCTCCATTTCATGGAAAATGGCGCGATAATACAATGACTGGGGGCCGCTGCCGCGCCTGAGCGCCCAGACTGCCCGCCGGTTGTTGCCGTTCAGGCTGGTTGTGACGCCGTAGTGCTGGGCAACAAAATATTCGTCCAGAATAGCGAAATGCGGTGGCATATAGGGGATGGTAAAACTGGCCTTTACCGGCATGTTTTTTTCCGGCACAAAGCGTAAATTGGCTTCTACCATCCAGCTGTTTACATTTTCAGAGTCGGTCAGGGGGACGTCGAGCACAAAATGGCGATAGAAGAACATGCCCATGCCCACCAGAAACAGGGTAATGATTAAACCATATAAATGATGCTTGTTTGATTTCATGGCTTACCCATTGACAGTTTGCTCTCTTTTGGCTTGTCCAGTGTTTGTTTTTGAGCGGTTAGTGTGTATTTCAAGGCAGGATCGATGATTCCGTTAAATGCCCTGATGGCTTCCCGACCGAGCAGCAAGGGGTAGATAAAGCGTTTGCGGTTGGTCAGGTTTACACGAATGGTTTCTTCCTTGTTGCCCAGTTTGATGCGCATCAACACCACCGGCCGTTTGATGGAGTGCCGCAACAGCATGGGATTGGCATGTGCTTCACCTGCGCGAACTTTAATATTAACCTTGCCGATGTATTCGCACTTGAAGACGACATCACCTTCCTTGCTGGGGACGATGAAGCTCAGGTAAGGTTTGCCATTGACTTCAGTTTCCGTAATGTGTGTGGCGTTCAGGGATGCTGACTTGGCACCTGTATCGAGTTTTGCTGACAAGGTAAGATTGTTGTCAACCAGGGTTGCCTTTTCAATGTAGCCATAGGTTATTTTTTCATGATTTGCCATAGCGTTTCCCGCTAACAGTGACCAGAAAAGAAAGAGCAGCGTAACTAGCCGCATAACATCTCCAACAATAGATTGCAAATGATGTCAATCGTAGCAGATTTGAATGGTCAGTCACAGTAGCCTGACGCAGATTCTCGCCGGATCGCAGGTATTGCCGAAAATTTAGCTCAGTATGAAAACAGGCTTGTCATTTTGTGGTGACATGTGTATAATGTGGCACATCTTAGCCGAGCCCGTAGAGACAACATCTTGAACGAGCCAATCATGAAGGCGCAAGTTATATGAGTACGCTCACCGAGCAATTCGGTGATCAATATAATCTGTATTCGAAAAAATTTCTTCTTGAAGCAAAAAAACTCCATAAGGCCAAGTGGATCTACGGATTTTACGGCGCTCTGGATGGTCTGAGCAACTCATTCAGCCTGCTTAAATATTTCTTTGACGTTTGCTATAACGATACCGGTGTTTCCTCTGCTGACAAGCTGCATGACTTTATTATGACCCCATGGGGTTGTGCCTTTGTGGTTTTCGATACACTCACCATTATGTTCTGCTCCTATATGGGCAATTTTCTGGACGAAGATGGTTATGCATTTCATGTCATGACCGTTGAGCAGGCCCTTGCGGCAGGATACAGAAATTGTCTTGTATGGGACGAGAATACACAGCAGCTTGCTTATCTTTCTCCTGAAAGCAAGGTGACTGTGTTTGATCAGGATGGGGAGATTATCCGTCTTGAGCAAGTTAAAAAAATTGTGGCAAAAGCCAGGGAATCCAAAAGCTCTCCCCAGGTATCCATCAAGCAATTTGACAGCATGATCCTGAGCCCGTCTTTTACAAGACCTCCCCCCACGCCCACATTAATTGGCAGTATCGTTGCCTACCATCCCTTCGGCAGGGACTGGGGCAAGGCCATGAAAAATACCTACAAGGGCTTGCGGAATACGTTTGTTCTTATCGATCTGTTGTCCATCAGTAAAACATTTCATTACATTGCATTGCCAACCGGACTGGCACTGGGCGTGCTGGCTGCAATCAACCGTACGTGGTTGCGCAGCATGCGCGACGAACGCAAGGAAGCGAAGCAACTGAATCTTGATTTGGTGAAGCTTATGCATGCGGAGCTGTCGGCCCCTCTTGTATCATTGACACTGGCGGAATGGGAGCATCTGCAAAATAAAATCCGCATGGAGCACGAGACGATTCGTTTAAGAAAGCAGCCTTCCTACTCACAATATTTCTGGATGTATGCACGATTGTCAGGTGCGTTTAGCGGCCTGGTTGATTCACCCTATCTTTATTTTGGTGCATTGAGTTTGTTGTTATTGCCATACACCTCCTGGATTTTTATTCTGGTGGCCGCTTCATGTTGTCTGAATGCCATCACCTGTCTCGCATGCCGGATTTATGAAGAGCATAATTTTCAACGGGATTTTCTGGTAACGCAGCTGGATGTTGAGCTGGTTGTTGCATTGCGTGAAATCAGGTTGTTGCGTGCCCATATGGATGCGGTTTCCCTGGCCCTGTTTGACACCACGCTTGAGCGGGATACAAGAAGGCAGATGGAAGCCAGATGGTGCAGTTTGAAGAATGAGATGGAAGGCAAGTGGACCTTCGCTCAGGGGTTGCATGAGAAACTTCGGACACAATTAACCTTTTCCCTTGGTTCTGTCATCATGGGCGGGCTGAAAAACGGCCTGGATGCATATGGCGCGATATCCAGCTTTATGTTCGCCATTGCAACGATTAATTTGATGCTGATGTTGCCATTTTCTCCGGCACTGGTGGTTGCGTTTGTGGTGTCTGGTCTTGCATGTATGGTGTTATATACAGCGGCCGCCCTGATTCGCTCCAGTTTGCATGTAGATGAAAAACCGCTTGAAGAAGTGGCCGCTGGAAAGAAACTGAAGTCAACACTGGGATTTTTTGCCGCAGTCAGGCAGGACATTGAGAAAACGCCTGGACGCGTTGCTGATCCCTGGGTACAGACCTTTGATCAGGACAAACTTGAGTCTGCCCGTTTGTGTGGCTCGGCAATAGGCAAGGCGGTCAGGGCCACGGATATCATCATGACGGCATTCCAGGTGGTTGGTGCGGACGGGCATTATCATATGGCACCAGGTTCCTACAAGTTTGCCTGGATTAACATGATCTTTTTCTCGGCAATTTTTACTCTGAGAGGAATAGCCCGCATCGGGCGTGAAGTTTCGGATGATATCGAAGAAGAAATTGAAAGTTTAAAAAAAAACCATACTAGCTCCGTAACAGCAACAGAGCCTGTCATCCTGCAGAAATCAGTGATTACAGTTGAAGTTGATCAAATCGAACACCCGGTTATGCAACGAGGCTCCGGCTCTCCTGCATCCGTAACCCAGACCTTGAGCCAGCAGGCGCTGCAGGATCTTGGCTTGTTTACCGACAATTCAGACAATTCCTTCAAATCAACCCGGGTGGTCAAGGTTACGCCGGTTTTCGCTGGCAAGACAGTTTCCTGAGATGGATTTACTGGAGGTATAGCTCCGGATTCAGGGTTGCGTCATTGTACATTTTAAATTGATGATAAACCCTGAACGTGCACGTTTTATTGTGAACCTCATCCAGCAGCTCCCTTAAACAATGTTGCAATTGCTTTTGTTGTTCCTCAATTACACGCAGTTTTCCCATACAGGTTTGACGATGTGTATCTTCAACATCTTCACGCATGGTTTGCAGGGCCATATGGTAGGCCTTGAGTGACATGATAGACAAGCGATCAATCATCATGCCCGGTGTTTCAGAATGCACATGACACAGTGTATGCGGTGCAGGTTGCAGATTCGCCACCAGCCATTCATCCATTGATTCCATGCGATTGTTGCGCTGCTGGTTGCAATGATCAATTTCACGCTTGGCGTGATACACCATTTCATAACCCATGTCATCTCGTCTTGCCCGATCTTCGGCATGCCAGAGCTGGTAATTGAAGGCATGATTTTCTTCGACCAGCTTGAGAAAATCCTGTTGATTCAGATTGATACCATTTTTTTTCCAGTTGATAATGGATTCACGATGCAGGGTTGCAATGTCATCTACAATGCTCAGGCGATTCATGTTGATTAAGCCAGGAATTTTGAAAAGCAGGATAATAGCATATTCGTTAGTAACTTTCGCTACCCTGTTTCAGATGTGATGACAGCTGATTCAGGATTCATGATTCGTGCTATTATTATTAAATTACCAACGTTAAGAGAAAAATATAATGAACTATATCCTGTCCGCGATGTTGATGCTTTTGACATGGAACCTGCATGCAGAGGAAGTGTTTCCCCCGCATTGTACACCGGTGGTTGTTACTGGCGATTTGGTGGTCCTGCCTGCAGCAGAATCTGCCGTTACCATGATTCATAACCTATCAAATAATGATCTCTGGATTACCCATCCGGTTTCAGATCCAGGTGCAAGTGCGGGATGGAGCAGCCATTTGCAGGCAGGGCACTGGTCGGCACTTGTATTGAAAGAAAAAAAATTTGAATTAAGCTGCATTGAGTCAAAGCCCGGACATGAGCAGCAAGTATCCTGCTCAACGGTTGTCGCAGTTTGTCAGTGGCATACCAAAGATCTGCCAGAAAAATCATCAGGAACCTACTGGGCTGCCGAGGATATGGAATTATCACCCTTGATAGCATATATCAAACGGCGCGGGTTTGTCATGGCAGAACCTGCTCCGGTGCAGTAGTGATCAATCGTTATGCAGTGATGGGCAATCCTGTCAGCCATAGTTTATCACCGGTTATTCATCAATTGTTTGCAAAGCAAACCGGGCGGGTTTTGTCATATGAAAAAATTCTTGTTGATGAATCACGCTTTGAACAACAGGTTGAGGCGTTCTTCAATCAGGGCGGCAAGGGACTGAATATTACCCTGCCTTGCAAGCAACGAGCGTTTGCGATAGCTGATCATGCCAGTGACCGTTGTACCAGGGCAAAAGCAGCAAATACATTATGGCGGGATGCAGGAGGGCTGCAGGCTGATAATACTGATGGCGCCGGGTTGTTGCGTGATCTTGCCCGGTATATTCATTTGACCGGTAAACGTGTTCTGTTACTGGGAGCCGGGGGTGCTGCCCGCGGAGTAGCAGGCCCATTGCTGGCGGCCAGTCCATCAGAACTCGTTATTGCCAATCGCACGCCAGACAAGGCAGCATCCCTGAGCAGGGATTTTTTTCCTGCCAGCAGTTGCAGTTTGACCGGTTTGAGCGGTACGTTTGATCTGGTGATCAATGCCACATCATCAAGCCTTGCTGATGAAACCATTTCATTACCAGCAACGCTGCTGTCATCAACAGCGTTTTGCTACGATCTTGCCTATAATCAGCTGTCAGCCACTCCATTTGTTACATGGGCGCATCGACAGGGATGTGCTGCTGTGGATGGACTGGGCATGCTGGTTGAGCAGGCCGCAGAAGCGTTTTTCATCTGGCACGGAGTGATGCCCGATGTGGAGCCAGTGCTTGATGAGCTGCGAAAAGCATGATGTAATGGCTATGCTATACTTTACACAACCGGACTAATGTTCAGGCAGAGTGGGGTGTGAAGCGATGAAAATATCCAACAGCAGGCAAAGAGGCTTTACGTGGATTGAAATGGTCATGATAATCGTTATACTGGGTATTCTTGCAGCAGTGGCGGTGCCACGTTTTGTTAATTTTCAGGCCAAAACCGGACAGTCTTCGGTTATTGACGCGCCATGTCATTGCGAATGTCATTCAGCATGACGGTCTAATATCAGGGAGTGATGATGTCTTTTATTCGTATCGTTCTATTTTGTGTTGTCTGGATAACTTCACCGCTGTATGCCCTGAACGCGCCGGATGATACGCAGCGTGCGGTCTGGGTCAATGAGGCAATCGTTGCGACATACACCTATAACTACCAGAATTTTATGCAGCGGCAAAAAGACATCGCCAGATATTTCACTGCCACCGGCTGGATGAATTACAGCAATGTCCTGCGAGCATCCAGACTGCCTGAGGCGGTAAAAAATAATGATTATTATGTGAGTGCCGTGGCGACCATGCCGCCAGAAATAAAGGATCTGGGAAACAAGCAATGGCAGGCTACCATGCCTGTGCTGGTTGTATACACCAACCCTTCCTACAAGCAAAAGCAGACACTGAAGGTCACGCTAAACTTTATAGAAGCACCTGAAGGAACCGGAGTGCGTGGGTTTGCTGTCACAAACTTGAATGCAGTGGTTGCAAGACAGCCTTGCCAGTGCCCGAATGAGGACAGGGTAAAGGCCGTAGGCTAACTGAACCTCCATCAAGTTGAAAATTCGTCCATACCGGGTTTCATTGACAGATACCGATCAATCAATGTACACTCAAGATAATTTTTTATCTTGATGGCAGCCGGCAAATGAAGCAAAATCCTTTATATGTTTTTCTGGAAACCTCCCGGGGTAGCGCACCAGGTCATGCTGAGTTAACTCATAAAATGACACAAAAAACTGACCGTTTCGGTATGGAATATCTGCTCATTGAATTACCCTTGAGTTCCAGACGCACAGACGTTAATCAGCAGCAAGCAACGCTTCAGGAACATCACCTGAGTGTTTATAAAATAAAAAATGAACACAATAGCAATAATTGTCTGCATTATACTGCGCACTGGAGAACGCAGGCCAATTACAGTTTTGTTTTGCATGTCTATTTTGACGCCGGAACCAGCGTTGTTAATTCCCGTCTGAGCAGCAACGATAATCTGCAGGATACCAAAGACTGGATTGAACGCCTGACTGAAGAAGATAAAAAGCAGTTTGAACAATTTGCCATACAGGAAGTGTTACCCGCGATACGATTGATTCAACAGGCACATGCGCAAACCGTGCAGGCATTATGTGTAGACTACGAACAAAAAAGTGCAGTTTTGTACCAGCGCTTGTTTGATAACAGCACTGAACTTGACTCCAATTCACAATTGTTAACGGAAGCGATCAATCTGCTTGATCAAATTAGAAGTCTGGAAG
>CAZDYY010000045.1:0-5717 GCA_964509745.1 uncultured Legionella sp.
CCCTCCCCTTTTTTTACATGCCAGGCCATGTCTGGAAAAAAGCCTTGCCATTGCGACAGCAAAAGATGCTTGACTGACAAATAGGCATGACCACTGGCCTGGTTTAAAGCATAAGGGTCAAGCTGCATGTCTGCAATCAATGCCAGCTCGGTTGGTGTTGCTTGCTCAAGCCGTGCATTACCCTTGATGCGATAATGACCATAGGCATGGCGGGTGGTTAAATTCAAATCTTGCAGGTCTATTTTGGTTCCGTCACCAAAATTCACTGAAGCCGAAACATTTTTTACAATAATTTTTTCCTGAGACAGCACCCAGCCCAGCACTTGCAAATAAGATTCAGACTCCAGGGTCATTGTTTTTTGATCCTGGCGCAAACCATCCACATCCCAACGATTGTTGACCTGATGCAAGTGCAGATGAGCGCCATCGACATACAACACACCCGGTTTGATTTGCCAGTGCCATAGCGAGCTGAACAGATCAATGCCCACCAGTAATTTCCTGAATTTCAATGCATGATCTTGCTTGCTTGACAAGGTCACCTGATTCATCTTTAAAACCGGCTCAAACCAGTACCAGCTGGTTTCCAGATCACCGATGGTTACCGGCTGACCAAGCAGAGTAGATAGATGCTGTTCCACCTGCCCTTTGTATTGTTTGGCCCAGGGTGTTAACGCACGAAACAGACTAAATAAAATTGCGATAGTAATAAACAGGATGGCTAACGGCATCCCGCATTTTTTCAGGATTCTAACCAGAATGTGTGGTTTCTTGTCCGATACTGTCGCAGTTACGGCTTTGTTCTGATGAGCACTCATCCCTGTCCTTCTGCATTAAGCCTCGATAAAAAATCCATTTTTTCAGCAATCTTGCGTTCCAAACCCCGATCCACCGGTTGATACCAGCCGGGTGCTTTAACACCTTCCGGCAGATAATTCACACCAGCCGCAAATCCATGCGGCTCATCATGCGCATATCGATAACCATCACCATGACCCAGTTTTTTCATCAACGCCGAAGGGGCATTGCGCAAATGCATGGGTACTTCACGGGATTTATCCTGTTTTATAAAGGCACCTGCCTGTTTATAGGCTTTATATCCCGCGTTACTTTTTGCAGCGATCGACAAATAAATAACGGCCTGTGCCAGGGCCAGCTCACCCTCCGGAGAGCCAAGCCTGTCATAAGTGGCGGCTGCATCATTGGCGATCTGCATTGCACGCGGATCAGCCAGCCCGATATCTTCCCATGCCATTCTGACTATACGCCGGGCCAGATAATTCGCATCCACACCACCATCAAGCATACGACATAACCAATACAACGCCGCATCTGGATCAGATCCGCGCACAGATTTATGCAACGCTGAAATCTGATCATAAAAGTGATCGCCGTTTTTATCAAAACGCCGTGAATTTAATAGTAGAGTATTACGAACGAATTCGCCATCTATTGCAGCAAGAGAACGGGTATTGGCTGCATTACCAATCTGCTCCAGCAAATTCAGCAATCGTCTGGCATCACCATCAGCATGATCTATCAAGGCTTCTACCGCCCGGGATTCAAAATCCAGATTTGCGTAGATCCGCTGTTGGGCACGTTGTAACAATTGTTTCAGTTCATCATCATTTAACGATTGTAAAACATACACCTGGGCGCGTGATAGCAGGGCTTTATTCACTTCAAAAGATGGATTTTCTGTCGTTGCGCCGACAAACGTCACCAGACCTGACTCAGTGTAAGGCAACAAGGCATCTTGCTGGGCTTTGTTAAAACGATGAATTTCATCAATAAACAACACGGTATGACGATTCATTGCCTTGTAACGCTGTGCTTCATCCATTGCAGAACGAATATCCTTTACACCGGAAAATACCGCTGACAAGGCTATCCATTCGCAATCAAATGCCTGCGCAGTCAGCCGTGCCAAAGTAGTTTTTCCAACCCCGGGAGGCCCCCACAAAATCATGGAGTGGGGTTTGCCGGAATCAAATGCCAGACGCAATGGCTTGCCTTCAGCCAGCAAATGACTTTGTCCAATCACCTCATCCAGAGACGCAGGTCTTAGCAATTCTGCTAACGGCGTCGTGACTGTCATTGTTCCACCACATCCACGCCGCGTGGAATTTTAAACTGAAATAATGCCATGGATAACGGTGGATTGGTTTTAATCTGGCTTAAAT
Source organism: uncultured Legionella sp. (assembly GCA_964509745.1). Lineage (GTDB taxonomy): Bacteria > Pseudomonadota > Gammaproteobacteria > Legionellales > Legionellaceae > DDPF01. Next base: position 2,184 of record CAZDYY010000045.1, read on the forward strand.
GAACATTGGTATGTTGACCCAGTTGATCGAACAATTCGATATCAGCCAGCATCTCCCCTTTGAAGGTCAATTTAACCCGTTGAAAATTTGCTTTGGCAGATTTTGCGCGTAAATCAAAAATTTCCTGCGCGCCCTGTCGGTCAACTGTCACAGAAAAATCTTTGGCCACCGAATCATTATAACCACTTAAAAACAGACCAGCTGTTCCCCCCAGCCCTTTATCCTGCTTTTTAACCGTGACCTGTTCCAGATCCACATCATATACCCACAATTCATGACCATCCGCAACCACCACTTGCTCCATGGGCAGTTTTGTTTGCCAGAGAAAACGGCCCGGCCGCGCTAAAGCCATCGTGCCTGATGAATGCGAAATTTCCCGCTTTTTTGCATTAACAACCTGGTGAAACGTGGCGCTCATGGTACGAATTGCATTAAGTTTTGCCTGCAAGGCCGTTCCGGCAGGATCACACCAGGCCAGGCTTCCCCAGCAAAACAAGACGCTCCACAATATTTTTTTCATATTCAACCCTCAGACCCGGATGAAACCAGTACATCTCTGAAACCTCCTTCCAGAGGCCCAACGATACCTGTGCGTTCCATCTCTTCCACCAGACGTGCAGCCCGGTTATAACCAATTTTAAATCGTCGCTGCACAGACGAAATACTCGCCTTGCGTGTTTGCATGACAAACTCCACCACCTGATCGTAAAGTGCATCGGAATCTTCTGTATCCTGACCCTCTCCGGAATCACCACCCTCACCCGGATCAGATTGCAGTTGTGTAATTTCATCAATATATTGTGGCTCTCCACGCGCTCGCCAGTCATCAGCAATACGATGAACTTCCCTGTCATCAACAAACGCACCATGTACACGCAACGGCGCGCCAGTTCCTGGAGCCAGAAACAGCATGTCGCCATGTCCCAGCAACTGCTCGGCACCCTGTTGATCCAGAATGGTTCGGGAGTCGATTTTTGATGAAACCTGGAAGGATATTCGTGTCGGAATATTTGATTTAATCAGGCCGGTTAACACATCAACCGACGGACGCTGGGTAGCCAGAATCAAATGAATCCCGGCGGCTCGTGCCTTTTGTGCAATACGGGCAATCAATTGTTCCACCTTTTTACCCACCACCATCATCATATCTGCCAGCTCATCAATGATGACCACAATGTAAGGCAACGGCTCAAGGGCAGGAGCCTGCTCATCCATTGAATGAACCGGTTTCCACAACGGATCGGTTAACAGCTCGCCTCCTGCTGCAGCTTCTGTGACTTTTACATTAAAACCAGCCAGATTACGCACACCCATGGACGCCATCAACCGGTAACGGCGCTCCATCTCGGCCACACACCAGCGCAATGCACTGGCAGCTTCCTTCATATCCGTAACCACAGGCGTTAACAAATGGGGAATACCATCATAAACCGACAGCTCCAGCATTTTTGGATCCACCATAATCAGACGTACCTGATCAGGGCCTGCCTTGAACAACAAACTCAGAATCATGGCATTAATGCCCACCGACTTGCCTGAACCTGTGGTACCAGCCACCAGCAAGTGCGGCATTTTTGCCAAATCAACCACCATTGGATGCCCGGCAATATCCACACCCAGCGCAAGTGTCAGAGGTGAATGCGCTTGCTGATAGACATCAGCCGACAATACTTCAGACAAACACACCATGGCGCGGTTGGGATTGGGCAATTCAAGACCCACCACGGTTTTTCCAGGAATAATTTCAACTACACGCACACTCATGACAGACAGCGAACGAGCCAAATCTTTCGCCAGAGCAGTAAGCCGGCTAACCTTGACCCCCGCAGCCAGTTGCAGTTCAAACCGGGTAATTACCGGGCCCGGATGAACAGCAACAACATCCACATGAATACCAAAATCCAGCAAATGTTGCTCAACCTGGCGAGCCAGGCCTTCCAGTTCCTGATGAGAATACCCTCCCATCGGTTTACCCGGTTGACCTTTATCGAGTAATCCCAGTGAAGGCAAACTGCCTGACGTCATCATTTTTGGTACTGCTTTTTCTTTCGCTGTTGCTTTTTCTTTCGTGGCTGATTTTTCTTTTGCCGGTTTAACTGCAGGAATAATTTCCTCAAGGAATACAGGTTCACTTGCCACAGGAAGGTTTATGGCGGGAATTAATTCTGGAACAGGCTTTTCCTTTTTAGCCTGAACCCGCTCGGCTTTTATTCTGGCTCGTTCAGCTTTCAGAAGGGCCCGGGATTCTTTAACCAGAGCACGTGCCTGTTTTTTATTTTTCCGGTAGTGGCTATAAATGCTTAACATTCGCCCCATCCTCCTGGCCGCTGCAAACAGCAAGCGTCCGGAAAATGACAACACCCACAGCAGACAATCAATGGCTGCCAGAGTCAAATACCCAACCCACTCCGTAACACGTACCCAGGACAACCCGGTAAGCCACGTCACCCCGACCAGAAACATGGCGGCCAGCAGCAGTGACGCCCCCTGGATATTCAGCGCATGGGATAAAGACCTGCCAATAAATTGCCCCACCAGACCGCCTGAATGGAGAATGCCTGACTGGGGAGCCGCATGCACCTGCAAACTTAACAAACCGCAACCACCACTGGTCAGCAATAGCATACCCACGCTGCGCAAAAGAAAAACAGGCTTGTGCTCAACCCTCAATACCCGCAACACCCGAAAATCCATCGCAACAACCCACGCAAGGTAGGTAAAGCCAACAGGCAAAAAATAAGCTGCAAAACCAAATACCAGATAAAATATACCCGCAACACAGGCCCCAACCTGACCACCTGCATTCATAACTTCACCTGAGAAATGGGTTGCGTTAGACCAGACCGGATCACTGGCATGCCAGGTCAATAGTGATAGCAAAACAAACAACGCCGCGGTGAATGCAATTATAAAACTGCCTTCACTAATACGCTTGATGACAAAATGTGGCAAGGCTATTTTAGGGCCGCTTGCCTGATGACCCTTTCTCTGTTTTACCATAGGTATGTTAATGCATCGGGTTTTATCATATTATTTGCCATCTTAACATAGATTCTAACGAAGGAAGAGATACAGGATGAATGCAATTAACCACCACCGTCTGATAATTCTTGGTTCAGGCCCCGCAGGCTATACTGCTGCTGTTTATGCCGCACGTGCCAACTTGCATCCTGTCCTGATAACCGGCAAGGAACCTGGCGGGCAATTAACCACAACAACCGATGTGGACAACTGGCCAGGCGACGTAGAAGGTCTGACAGGACCTGCCTTGATGGAACGGATGCAACAGCATGCCGAGCGATTCGAAACCAGCATTATTTACGATCACATCACCAAAGTGGATCTGCGACAACGTCCATTTGTATTGACAGGTGATACCGAAACCTATACCTGCGATGCCCTGATTATCGCCACAGGCGCTTCAGCGCGCTACCTGGGTCTTGAGTCTGAAAAAGCATATCAGGGCCGTGGCGTGTCTGCCTGTGCAACCTGTGACGGATTTTTCTATCGCAACAAGGCTGTTTGTGTCATTGG
>CAZDYY010000045.1:5727-9054 GCA_964509745.1 uncultured Legionella sp.
CTGTTTGAAAAGGCCCGCACGGGTAACATTAATATTATCTGGGATCATTCACTCGATGAAGTTCTGGGAGATGGTATGAAGGTTACCGGAGCCCGCCTGCGCAGCATGAAATCAGACGATCATCAGGAACTGACCGTAGACGGTGTCTTCATCGCTATTGGCCACACGCCCAACACATCCCTGTTCACAGGCCAGCTGGACATGCAACAGGATGGCTACCTCATCATCCAGTCAGGGCTGCAGGGCAACGCAACTGCAACCAACATGCCAGGAGTATTTGCCTGCGGCGACGTGGCCGATCATGTTTACCGCCAGGCCATCACCTCGGCTGGTTTTGGATGCATGGCCGCACTGGATGCCGAGAAGTACCTGGATGAAGCCTGACTCATCCCATAAAAGACATCGTTCTCCCGGGCAACCAGTCCATTCGGTCACCCGGGAGATGATGATTACCCCTCACCCCAAATGCATCGCTATACCCCGTTCCTTGAAGGCCGAGGTAATCGCAAGATGAAGATCACTGATAATCTGTTGCTTTTTCTCCACATCATTGATAATGCACCATAAATTCAGACAATTTAATTCAAAAAGCACCTCGGGTTGTGAGGGAGGCGTCTGGATGATATAAGGATTTTTTGCCGCAATATCAAGCAACACCTGTTTACCTGATTCAGCATCAAGTATGTTATCCAGTACCACCATAATCTTTATGCGAAATAACCGGTTACTTTCAAATGTCAGGTTCGTAAGACAATTATTGATGATGATAGAATTCGGAATAATAATATCCGTATGCGTCAATGTTCGTAATTGCGTGGATAACGCCCCGATTTTTTTTACAAACCCTTCATACGAGGATCGGTAAATTTCAATGATCACGTGATCACCTGGTTTGATAGGTTTGTTAAAGATGATAATCAGGCCACCGATAAAATCCTTGGCAAAATTTTGTAAAGCAAACCCCAGACCAAACGTTAAGGCACCACCGAGAACCAGCAAACTCTTCAATTCAAAACCGATAATATATAAAGCTGTTAATAACGCGATAGCAAATGTAATATAGTGAACGATCGACGAAATAATGGTTTGTGCCTGTATTTCCTCCACACTCATCTTATGTTTTCCGATATAAGTCGCCAGTGCACGACCGGCAAGAATAATCAGACAAAACACATTTCCTGCACGAATCAGATGTGTGAGATGAAACTGTAGACCAAGCAGAATGAACCCGTCACGAAACAGCGTATAAACATAAGCAGCTTGATAACGCGTCCCTCCCCACGTTTCCATAATGCATAAAATACCGATAACAATTGCCGGGAGGTTAAATGTTATCCGGATAAAAAAGAGTTCATATAAAGTTTTTTCCTTACCGCATCCCAAGATAGCACGCAACCGCTGTGATGGCTTTTGATCAGGATCGCTTAGCGAATGATAGAGTCTGTTAAACAATATACTCACCTCCAGAATAATCGAAAGCAGCACAACGGTAATAATGACATTCGGGACAAGGTGAATTGCCAGATAACGATACCCACACCATCCAGCCACAATAATCGCCAGACAGATTACCTTCAATGAATTTTTGATGATTGTCCGATAAGGAACAAACGCCGCACTCTTGCACCAGGGTGTACCAAACAAAATCCAGAGTAACCAGAAATATGCGATATTCAACAAACTGATGAAGACCGTCTCAATCCATGCAAGAAGTTGTGCAGGGATCAACTGTGTCATCAATAGCGTATAAGACACATAACAGACCAAACCTGCAGTAGCAATAATGCCAACCCGGGTTTGTGTCGCGGCAATCATCTCCCGGGTAAACCAGTGTTTGTGATTGATTAATAAAGCCAGAACAAGTCGTGCTGTCACCAGGACATAGACTAGACGATGATAATCCACCAGATGCAATGATGGCATGACCTCATGATTCAAACTATAGAGAACGAACAGAATATAAACCAGGGAAACGATGATCAGGATGGCATTAAATGTCTGCAGGAAAACCGGGGGCCATGAGGTTCCATGCAGAGAAAACACTGCAAAAAGCCTTGTTAACCAGAGCACACCCAGATATAACACAATGGCGTTAACCCACAGCACAGCCAGGGGTAGTGCAAGGCTATGACGCATGATGACATTTAAATACAAGTCAACCAAAACCAATGGAAAAAGATAGACCAAATCGTGAATGACTGCATGGGCAAAATGAAATTTGTCCGACTTTATTTTGCTGGATTTCACCCATCGGGTCCAGCGTCGGACCAATGCAAAAGCAACCAGGAAACCGCCAGTCGCGGTTAATATCAGATAAATCCAGCTGGATGGATTAAGTTGTTCAATACCACTGAACTGATACAAACGCTCATAATTCAGGCTGATACGTGACAATAATAACGCATAATCAACATTCCACACCGGTGTAACTCTTGTTAACACATTTACCGTATGAACCGCATTGATTCGCTCACTCATGACACTGCGAATTTCGTCAAGACGATAATCTATAAATGAACAGCTGGATATTTGTGTTTGCAAGTTCTGTCGCTCTTTACGCAAATATTCATCAGGAGCCTTGTTAACCGACGGCTGAACATCGCTTAACAGTCCAGATATTCTTTTTAATTTTTCCTGACCTTCCCTGATGCAAATTTCAACCTGTGTTTTTAATACATTCATCGCATGAAATGTATGCACCATATTTTCATAAGACTGGTTCGACGTAGAAACATCAAGGGTTATGGACTTGAATTGCTGGTCAATATTTTGCATGTCGACTACAGAAATATCTGATGACTGTGATGAGATAACTCCGGACCAGCATATCGCCGAGAAGAACACCCAAACTGCAAAGCCCCATCTGCCCAATGATCGTTTTTTTTCTGACATGGCTTCAGGCTCCGTGTATTTTTATACATCCTTTACGATTACGTATAGCACATGATCAAACAAATTGCTTCTTCAGGACTAAAAAATACGCCTGCACATAATCAGGCAATTGCCGCGTCGCCTGCCTGTATGCTTCTTTGCCAGGATAAACCCCGGCAAGAAAATCCACCTGGTACAAATTATTCGCAAATGCTCCTCCGGTATCAGCCAGAATACCTGCTCTGGTGATCATGGCACCGGATTTTTCAGCATATTGCACCATCAACAGCTTGCCCAGTCCAAACTGGTTTAAATCTGCAGCAAAGGTAACCCCGGGATTAACGGTAATTTTGTTATCCGAGTCCTTGCTATACCCCTTGATGCCGTCAACCGGCTTAAAATACCAGTAGCGCTCCTGATCATATGGTGCTTTCAACCGATCATATGCAATGTTGT
>CAZDYY010000046.1:0-2546 GCA_964509745.1 uncultured Legionella sp.
ATAAATCCCAGTGCCTGTTCAACGGTTTTTATCCCACCAGACAATTTGATTCCGCAGGTGGTTTTCGAGGCAATAATGGCAGACAGCATCGCTTTGGCGGCCGGGAGGGTGGCACCGGTTGGCGTTTTTCCTGTAGATGATTTGATAAAGTTGCAGCCGGTATTGATGATGACATCAAGGCTCATTTTGTAAATGACCTCTGGCGAGGGCAGGGCGCCGGTTTCGAGGATAACCTTGAATATCAAGCCATGTTTTTTGCTGAGGTCGCTGGCTGCTTCACAGCTGGAAAGGGCGCTGGTGGTGTTGCCTGCAAGCCAGGCTTGCCAGGGGAAAACGTAATCAATCTCGTCGACGCGATGTTTTGTTGCGATTTGATCAATGGCCTGCAGTACGTGTTCGCCAAGTTCATCGCCGGTTGGAAAATTAACCACAGTGGCGCGGGGAATGTGTATATGCGCCGGGATAAAATCCAGATGTTGTGGCATGACACAGAGGGCTGCCACGTTGTGTTGACAGCCCTTTAAAGCCAGTGTTTCTATATCTTCTGCAGTTGCTGCCGGATCCAGCAGGGTTAGATCGATGACGCCCGGGATTTGTTGTATGTCTGGCATGGGATTCAAGCCAGTTCCGTTACAAATTGTTTGATCAGTCGTTGCAATTTCTCGACTGCGTTCGCAGCCGTCTGTACGACGGAGTCATGGCTGTGGCTTGTTTTGGCAAGACCCGTGGCGAAATTGGTGATCGTGGCAATCGCCGCGACTTTCATACCACAGTGGTGAGCAACCAGAACTTCAGGGACTGTTGACATACCGACTGCGTCTGCGCCCATGATACGAAATGCGCGAATCTCTGCCGCTGTTTCATAATTTGGACCAAGCACTGCGATATATACGCCTTGATGCAATGTAACGTTTTCCTTTTTGGCGACTGTTAATAATTGTTGACACATGTCTGAATGATAGACATTGTCCAGTGGCAGGAAGCGTGGACCAAATTCATCGTCGTTTGGCCCGACCAGTGGATTGCCTGGCTGCAGATTGATGTGATCAGTGATGAGCATTAATTCACCTGGTGCGACATCTTCCTTCAAGGAACCTGAGGCATTGGTCGCCAGAAAATATTCACAACCCAGCAGTTTCAGGGTGCGCACATATGTTTTTACAGCTGAATAATCGCCACCTTCATAGCTGTGCGAGCGGCCTTGCAAGCATACCACACTGGTATCACCCAGATAGCCCAGAACCATTTTGCCACCATGCCCTGCCACGGTTGTTTCTGGAAAGCCGGGTAATTGCTCATACGGTATGGTGACTGCATCGCGTAATTGATCAGCCAGCCCGCCGAGTCCTGAACCCAGAACAATACCAATGGCTGGTTTGAAGTTTGGCAGGGTTCGTTGAATATATGCCGCTGCGAGGTGTGCCGGAGATGAATTTTTTTTGTCAGTTATCATGAAGGTCTTCACGTTTGCATCAAGGAGCAAGACTATACTAAAAATGGGAATCCGGATCCAGCGCAGCGGGACGCTTGTCAAAACATTCGAGTAATTTGATTCGGCGGGCGTCGGCATTAATTACCCTGAATTCAAACTCATCAATCATGATGACTTCACCTCGTTTGGGTAAATGACCAAAACTGGCCATGACAATACCGCCAATGGTGTCATACGTTTCATCACTGAAGCTGGCATGCAGCTGGTCATTGAATTCCTCAATAGGAGTATGCGCCTTGATTATGTAATGTCCGTTGGAGTGTACCTTGATATAGGATTCCTCATCGATATCAAACTCATCCTCAATATCGCCGATAATTTGTTCGATGATATCCTCAAGGGTTACAAAGCCTGATACAACGCCATATTCGTCAACCACGATGGCCATGTGGTTCCGGTTTACACGAAATTCGCTGAGCAGCAGATCCAGTCGCTTGCTTTCAGGGATATAGGTGGTTTGCCGAACAATATCCTGTAAATCAAAGGAATCCTGACCGCCTGCCTGAAAACGCAACAAGTCCTTGGCATGCAATATTCCCACAATTTCATCACTGCTGTCGCCAGTTACCGGAAAGCGCGAATGCCCTGACTGGGTGACAATGTTGATGACGTCGCTGAGTTCAGCATCGTGCGCCACGCAAACCATCTGTTTTTTAGGCAGCATAATGTCCCGGACTTTCATCTGGGCAAATAATATCGCACCTTCAATCATGGCCAGCGTTTCAGAATCAATCAGCGATCGGGTATGTGCATCCCGTAACAAACCAATCAATTGTTCCTTGTTTTGTGGTTCAACCTGTAAAAATTGTTTCAGGCGTGTAAACCATGAGCCTTCATCGTCATCGTTATTCAATCTCGTTATCCTCTTCCTGATATGGATTGTCGAAGCCGTATTCTGCCAGCAGCCTGATTTCCAGTGCTTGCATGACAATGGCATCTTCGTCTTTGATATGGTCATAGCCAGCCAGATGCAGTATGCCGTGGATAACCATTAACGCCCAGTGGGCAATTAAGGGTTTATTCTGTTCCAGGCTTTCCTGCTTTAATACGGCGG
>CAZDYY010000046.1:2556-9002 GCA_964509745.1 uncultured Legionella sp.
ATGCTGGTAGGAAACGCCAGAACATTGGTGGGTTTGTTTTGTTTGCGATAGTAATGATTGAGGTGTGTGATCTCCTCAAGGTCAACCAGTCGTATGGTGAGTTCGGCAGTTTCAAATTCTGTGGCCAGGGTTTGTTGAGCCCAGTCGATTAACATTTCATCTGAAACTGGAATCTCGTCTTCACAGGCATGTTGAATATCAATGTGGTAGTTTTTCATCAGGGTGTGTTTATTATCCATTGTATTTGCTGGTTCAGGTCAATCGTTATGCTGGATAGCTCTTCCATGTTTCTGTTGTCGTAAACATGATCTTCGGGATTGCTGGTTTGATGAGCAGTAACAGCAGCATCCCTTTGATTATATAACCAGACAATTTGTGGTGCAAACAACTTCAGCATCGCTTCCACCCACTGGTCAAGCATCATCCAGTATGGATCATCGGTTTTGGTCATATTAAAACGGTTGATAAAATTGTTTACATGTCTGGCATCGTACCATATTTCCTCGGATATCCAGCGATTGACTGTAAACAGGCGGACAGGTTGGCCAAGGTTGTTCAGTGCGATGGCCACAAGATGGGTCATCGGGTTATCGATATACTTGTCCCAGTCTGTCAGGGGTGTTGGCTTGATGTGCTTTGGAATATGCTTGTAACGCAGAAAGCAATGAAAGTGTCCATGCTCGGTGGTTTCGAAGTTTTCCCGATGGCAATGGTAAAAATATTGAGCGCCTGTGCTGTGATCAATTCGATCACCCCTGGGGTAATGTGTCATGCGCTCGTGTTGTTCTTTTTCTTGCAGCGTGTGATGCAGAATACTTTTGCCTGTATTCCCCGTCATTTGATGCTGGGCTGTTAACAGTTTTTTGGCATGACGTAATAACTGGTTTTTTTTCCAGTGGGTGAGCTGCGGTAAACTAAAGTCTTTTTCGGTACGCATAATGGATTGATGTTTAGATAAAAATAAAACGGTTTGTTGGGCCCTGGAGCCCAACAACGATTACTAGTCGCCTGAGCAACCGGAGCATCCGGCACAACCAGCGCATCCGGAACAGCCCGCACAACCTGAACAACCACCACAGTTTTGAGCGGTTGTCGTGTTTGTTGCTGCATCATCCGCATAGGCAGCAGGAATGATGGTGGCAGTAGACAAGGTGGTAAGTAGTGCAGCAATAGCCAATGTTGATTTTTTCATGAAACGCGTCCCTGGATTTTAATAAATTATTGATTAAAACCGTGTAAACCCCGCGAACAAGTCGCGGGATACAGAATGAATAATATTAACTGCCTGAGCAGGAAGAACCGGAGCATCCACTGCAACCCTTACAGCCAGAGCAACCTTTACATCCAGTGCAACCCTTGCAACCCTTGCAACCTTGACATGTGGTTGTTGTAGTTGTAGAAGAATCATCTGCATAGGCTGCTGGAATGATGGTAGCAGTAGACAGGGTGGTAAGTAATGCAGCAATAGCCAATGTTGATTTTTTCATGATAGTCATCCTTGTATGTTTAAAAATAAACCTCGGTTTTGTCCAGAACCGGTGGAAATTGTCTGGATGCATGTTTGATTATAGATGTAAAATTGCAAAAAAAAAGGTTTATTTAATAATCTGTTTAATATCAGGTATACTGAGCATCGCCGACCATGACTTTCCCAATGGATTTATGATAGACCTTCATTGTCACAGCCATTATTCCGACGGGGCGCTAAGCCCTGAGGTATTGCTTGAAAAGGCCCTGCAAGCGGGTGTAAAAATGCTTGCGCTTACGGATCATGATACCACGGCTGGTCTGGCTTCATTACAACATGCTGCGCGTGATACAGGGGTTAAAATAATTAACGGAATAGAATTCAGCACGCGATGGAAAAAGCATGATATTCATATTCTTGGCTTGAACATCAAACCAGAGGATGAAGGGTTGTGTGCACTGGTCGAGCAGCAAAATGAACATCGTATTGATCGTGCGAAAAAAATTGCGGCATGTCTTGCCGAGGCGGGTGTGCATGATGCCTATGAAAAAGCCTGTGACATTGCAGGACACGATCGCATTGCCCGCCCGCATTTTGCGCAAATACTCATAAATGAAGGACTGGTTAAGGACATGGAAGCAGCATTCAAACGGTTTCTTGGCAGAGGTCGCGGGGCTTTTGTGCCAACGGCATGGTCAAGTATTCCTGAAGTGGTTTCCGGAATTATCCAGGCCGGGGGGGATGCGGTGATTGCCCATCCATTAAAATATAAATTGACCCGCTCAAAGTTGCATGCCCTGGTCAGTGAGTTTAAAGCAGCAGGTGGCGCAGCGCTTGAGGTTGTATCGGGTGAAATGATGGTGACACAAATCACCGAGCTGGCGGGGCTGTGTTTGCGATTCGAGCTTCTGGCATCAACCGGTTCTGATTTTCATCATGAGATGTCTGGAACGGGACTGGGCAGACAGAAACCATTGCCGATAAATTGTACGCCGGTTTGGCATCATTGGACTATTTAACAGGGATTTTCCAGCTATGAGTCAATTTTTTGCGATACATCCTGACAACCCGCAATCACGGTTGTTGCGTCAGGCCGCTATCATTGTTGAAGAGGGTGGTTTAATTGTTTATCCAACGGATTCGGGTTACGCCCTGGGTTGCAAGCTGGGAAACAAGTCGGCCCTGGAACGGATTAAACGTTTGCGACAACTGGGTAAAGAGCACAACATGACGCTGGTTTGTCGTGATTTGTCGCAACTGAGTACCTATGCAAAAGTCAGTAACCCGATTTTTCGATTGCTGAAAGCGTTTACCCCGGGGGCATATACCTTTATTTTAAATGCGACCAGCGAAGTTCCCCGGCTGATGTTGCATCCCAGTCGAAAAACCCTGGGACTGCGGGTACCCGAGAATACCATTACCCTGTCTTTGCTTGAATGCCTTGAAGCGCCGCTGATGAGTACCACATTAATTCTGCCGGGTGCTGCAGCGCCGTTGAGCGAACCTGAGTCGATCAAGGATTTGCTGGGGAACCAGATTGATTTGATTATTGACGGAGGCAATTGTGGTCATGAGCCGACTACAGTAGTTGATTTGACGGGGAACTATCCAGTGGTGCTGCGGGAAGGGAAGGGTGATCCGGAGCCGTTCAGGTAACGAGAATTATTTTTATCAGGAAAGAGGATTTAGATGTCAGTGTTTAGCAATAACAAACGGGTTGTTTCAGGCATGCGTGCCAGTGGTGCGTTACATCTCGGGCATTATCATGGTGTGATTAAAAACTGGGTCAAGCTGCAATACCAGTACGATTGTTATTTTTTTGTTGCGGACTGGCATGGTTTAACCACGCATTATGATGAGTCGGGCAAAATAGAACAGAACCTGTGGAATATGGTGGTTGACTGGCTGGCCTGTGGTGTTAACCCTGGCTTGTCACGCCTGTTCATCCAGTCATGGGTGCCTGAGCATGCCGAGCTGCATTTGTTGCTGTCGATGATTACGCCCATGGGCTGGCTGGAACGTGTGCCAACCTACAAGGACCAGCAGCTTAAATTGCATGAAAAGGATTTATCAACCTATGGTTTTCTGGGTTACCCCTTGCTGCAAAGTGCAGATGTCCTGTTATACAGGTCTGATTTTGTCCCGGTGGGTGAGGATCAAGTATCGCATATTGAACTGATTCGTGAAGTAGCGCGACGGTTTAACTATTTATATGGACGCGAGCCAAATTTTGAGACGCTTGCCACGGATGCCATCAAGAAAATGGGCAAGAAAAACGGCAAGCTGTATGAACAGTTACGCAAGTCGTTCCAGCAGGATGGTTGCCATGAATCGCTTGAGACAGCCAGGGCATTGCTGTCTGACCAGGTGAATTTGTCCATAGGCGATAAAGAGCGTTTGCTGGGATATCTGGATGGAGCAGGAAAAATAATTTTGCCAGAGCCTCAGGCGATGCTGACGGAACATGCCAAAATGCCAGGGCTTGATGGTCAGAAAATGTCAAAGTCATATCACAATACGATTGGTTTGCGTGAAGAGCCGGCGGTAGTTGAGAAAAAATTTCTGACCATGCCAACGGATCCGGCCCGGGTTAAGCGCACCGATCCCGGCGAGCCGGAAAAATGCCCGGTATGGCAATTTCATAAAGTGTATTCCGATGCGACAGTGAAAGACTGGGTGCAGAAAGGATGTCGCTCCGCAGGAATCGGTTGCATTGATTGCAAGCGTCCGGTGATTGATGCCGTAAACCAGGAGTTAAAACCAATTCAGGCAGCGATTAAAAATTATGAAGCTGATCTGGGCTCAGTCAAACGTATCGTGGCCGAAGGAAGTGAGCAGGCACGCGAGGAAGCCGGCAAGACATTGAATAACGTGCGCGAGGCGATGGGGCTGGATTATTAATTCCGAGATGGGGGTATAGATCATGACCAGTGAACGGTTACAAAAGCTGCTCAGTCAGGCAGGCTATGGTTCCAGGCGGGAAATGGAACGCTGGATTGAAAGTGGACTGGTTCAGGTCAATGGAGTGACAGCCAAGCTGGGTGATTCGGCTACATCTGATGATAAAATCAGCCTCAAGGGGCGAATCATCGATAACCCGTTGAAACTGGTTTACAAGACGCGGATCCTTTTGTATTACAAACCCGTAGGGGAAATTTCGAGCCGGCATGATCCCAAACACAGCCGAACGGTGTTTGATCATTTGCCGCATTTAAAACAGGGCCGCTGGGTGCAGGTGGGACGACTGGATATCAATACCTCCGGTTTGTTGATTTTTACCAACAATGGCGAACTGGCCAATCAACTCATGCATCCAAAATATGAGATGGAACGTGAATATGCTGTGCGGGTTTATGGACAGGTGAGCCCCGAGGCTATTGCTGCCTTGTTAAAAGGTGTGCCCCTGGAGGATGGTATAGCAAAATTCAAAAAGATTGAGTTTCGGGGCGGTGAAGGGACGAACAGCTGGTACCATGTGGTCCTGAGCGAGGGACGCAATCGGGAGGTTCGCCGTATGTGGCAGTCCCAGGGCGTGGAAGTCAGTCGCCTTGTGCGGGTTCGTTATGGACAATTCCAGCTGCCAAGGTCGCTGGAGCGTGGCAATTATGTGGAGATGCCGGCCAAAGATGTGGATGCATTTATTGCATCGTTGTAATTTCGGATACGAACGGGTATGCGCTTTATAATCAAGTGCGCCAAACTCGCTGGCGCTCAGACAGAACCGCCCTCAATTATAAAGCGCATACCCGTTCGTATTCTTCATTGAGAATCAGAGACAAACCATGAGAAAACATAAACGTCCCTCACAAACCCCCGCCACAGCAAGCATTGAAAAATTCAGTCATGATGGCCGCGGGATCGCCCGCCTTGAAGGCAAAACTACCTTTATTGATGGCGCGCTGCCGGGTGAAACGGTCACGTTTCAGTACATACGAAAAAAACGCGACCATGATGAAGGCAGGGTATTGTCCGTTGAAGTACCATCACCACAGCGTGTTGAACCGGAGTGCCCGCATTTTACGCTGTGCGGTGGTTGTTCATTGCAACATCTGGATGGACAGGCACAAATTCATGAAAAGCAGGCCTTGTTGCTGGATATTCTGGCTCGCATGGGTCATTGCCAGCCTGAAAACATCTTGCCGCCGTTGACCAGTGATTTGTGGCATTATCGAAACAAGGCGCGTTTAAGCGTGCGCTATGTTGAGAAAAAACAGGCCACACTGGTTGGATTTCGCGAAAAGCACAATCCTCGTTATATTACCGAAATTACGCAATGCCCGGTTTTGAATGCCCGGGTTGATGCAGAACTGGTGCATTTGCGTCAGTTGATTGACAGTCTTGATGATCCGCATTCCATTGCACAAATCGAGGTGGCTGCGGGTGATGTGGATGTTGCGTTGATTTTCAGGAATTTATCACCATTGAGTGCCGGCGATGAAATGAAAATCCGCCAGTTTGCAGACAAGGCTGATTTTCGAATCTTTCTGCAACCATCAGGGCCTGACAGTGTACATTTATTCCATCCCGACAAGGCTGGTGATTATTTAAGTTATAGCCTGCCTGACTTTAACATTGATTTCAGGTTTTTACCCACCGATTTTACCCAGGTCAACGCCGGGTTAAACCGGGCCATGGTGTCCCATGCCCTGAATTTAATGGCCCTGAATCCAGAGGATGTGGTGCTGGATTTGTTTTGTGGTCTGGGTAATTTCTCTTTGCCAATGGCGCGAAACTGTGCAAAAGTGGTGGGGGTGGAAGGCAGTGATGCCATGGTGCAGCGTGCCCGCATGAATGCCGGGGAAAATCAGCTTGCCAACACGGAATTTTTCTGTGCAAATCTGGAAAATGAAACAGCGCTTGCTGGTTTGTTACATCACGGGTTTAATAAAATACTGCTTGACCCGGCGCGTACAGGTGCGCTGGAAGTGGTGAAACAGATGGATAAAATCAAACCGGAGCGAATTGTTTATGTATCATG